>DASRBM010000402.1:0-4808 GCA_035653635.1 Acidimicrobiales bacterium
AAACCCGAACCTGGGCATCTCACTTGGACTCACCTTCAACGAGGCCGAGGCAATTCCGGTCATCCCCCGGTCACTGGTGATGGGTAGCCAATCCGGCATGTCGCCGGAAGAGTTGATGCGGGAGTACGGGCGTGAGACCCCCGTCGGCGTGCGCATTCTTTCCGCCATGCGGGTCAGCCAAGCAGGTGCCGGCTGAACGTGCGGTAGCCATGCTGCCGTGCGCAGCATCCTGGGGGCGGCCATCGAGGAAGAGGCCGACGTCACCATCGTGGATATGGAAGCCGGCCTCGAACACCTGAGCCGCTCCGGCGGGACGTTGGCCTACGCCGATGTGCTGCTGGCCATCATGGAACCAACCCGGAAGTCGATCATTACGGCCGCTCGGACCAAGGCGCTGGCGGAGGAGCTGGGTATCCCCCGTACCGTCGGGCTGGGCAACAAGGCCCGCCTGCCCGAGGACCGGACCTTCTACGAGGAGGTCTGTGGCGAGTACGGCGTACCCCTCGCCGGGGTCATCCCTTACGACCTCGGGGTGGTCGACGCCGACCGCAGCGGGACCATCATGGCCTCCAACCAAGGCGAGGCGGTGCGGGAGGAGATCTCGCGGGTTCTCGACTTCTTGGACGCCGTTCCCGTCGGCTAGTAACGCCGCCGCCGCCGGGCGCTCAGCGGCCGCTCGAGACCGAACATGTCGGCCTGCTGGTGCGCGTACGGCGAGAAAAGGTCGTGGGCCACGAAGCGGGACCGGATCTCGCACAGTACGTGTTCCTCAGGGCGGTACTTGCTGGCGAAGTACACCTCTTCATAGATGAGTTGATCGTCGACGCCCAGGTCCGACAGGACGGTCGACATCTCGGCGATCATGGCCCCGTTGCCGACCAGATAGAAGTGCTGGCCGCCCAACTGTGACAACAGCGGTGGCACCGACTCCGTTACCCGTCCCCGCAGGCCGGTCCAGCCCGCGGGCGGTTGTGACAGGGTGATCCGGTACGAGAAGTCGCGGTGCGCTGCCACCAGGCGGTCCAACTGGTCGACCAGGCAGATGTCCTCGAACAGCCGGAGGCCCCAGAAAAGGCGGACCGGTCGATCCCACTCCTTGTCCTGAAGGTGCTCCATCAACGAAAGAATGGGACCGATGCCGACCCCTGTGGCCAGCATCACCAGCGCCGTCGACTCCTCCTTGGGGATCATGCACCGCCCGGCGGGGCCGCGGAAGGAGATCACGTCGCCCGGCTCCAAGCCGGCGAGGTAGCACGACAGCGGGCCCTCGGGCACCAGCCGGACGATCAGCTGGAAGGTACGTTCGTCGTTGGGCGGCGAAAGTATGCAGTACGGGCTGCGACAGCTCCCGACATCGGGTACCTCGGCCCGGATCCCGATGAAGTAGCCGGGCAGAAAGACGAACGGCTGGTCGTCGATTACTTCGAAGGAGATGCGAACGGTCCCGGTCGGGGTCAGCGGCTCGAAGGCCACCACACGAGCTCGCCGGTCATAGCGATCCGTTCGCTCGAGCCTTCGCTCCTTGGCACCCCTCGACACCGGGATGCGATCCATCGGCGGGACCACGACGTCGATGTCGCGCTCGGGCGTGACCGGCCGGCGAAAACGGTCATCCCGGCCGCGCCGCACGGCCACGTCGAACTCGTCGGCCTCAACCCCGTCCGGAGGTTGCATCTCCATGAACCCTACCGCGACCACTCCGGCGATTGAAGGCCCGACACTCCCCGGGAGAAGAGCCCACCTCGGGGCCGCTCAGCCGGAGGTGACCTGACGCCTCATGCTGCGGTGGGCGCCAGGCTCTCTGCCAGCTGCACCAGCGCCGCCACCGCCGGCCCCGGTTGGGGCAGGTCGAGAGGGGAAATACCTCTCCGATCGGCGGTCACGATCGACGAGTCGTCAGGCACGGGGATGACCTCGAAGTCAGGAAACGCCTTCTGGACCACCTTCAGGTCGTCATCGTTGCGCACCCGGCTGGCAACCACGATGATCCGGCCCAGGTTTTTCTCGCGGGCCAGAGCGGCGGCCCGAGAACCGACCTCGATCGACTTGGGGGTCGGCTCGCACACCACCAACACGACATCGACCTTCTCGTTGGCGAGGCGGGTGATCGTGCCGATGCCGGCCTCGAAGTCAGCGACGACGATCGACTCTCCAAATTCACCGGATCCGAGCAACTGCTCGGGGGACAGTCCGCATCACGTTCAGCCAGGCTCGGGGTTTTCGATCCGGGTCACCACCGCCAGGCGAACCCCATCGGGGGCGTCGGAGCCGAAGCGGTCCAGCAGTTCGTCCCAGCCCGGGGCATGCTCCTCGTTGCCCTCGTCCAACGCCTGGCGCATGGACACCAGCCGCTCGGTCTCTGTGTCACCGACGCCGAGAGAGATGCCCAGGTTGGGGTTGCTGTCGCAGTCGAGGGCCACCACCGGATAACCCATCCGGCCGAGGGTGCGCGACACGATGGCCGACGTGGTCGTCTTACCCGAGCCACCCTTGCCCACCACCGCAATCTTCATCGCTGACGCTCCTCGATCAACTGACTCACGAGCGACTCTACCGCACGCACCGCTAGTGAGTCCGGGGCCCGATCGATGGGCGCCGCCGACTGGCGCTCGGCCTCGGCGAAGGACTCGTCGAAGGGCACCGCCCCGACGACCCGCAGCCCGGTGCGCTGCTCGACCACCGACGCGTCGGCCTCGTCGCGGACCTTGTTGGCGACCGCCAGCACGGTCCTCGGGCCCTCCGCCCGAGCCGCCAGCCGGGCCAGGCGCCGCCCGGCCAGCATCGACTTGGCCATCGGCTCGATGACAGCGAGGAAGACATCGGCGTAGTCGCCCCATCCGGCGAAGGGCTGGCGGGTACCGCCAGGGAGGTCGCCGACGACGCTCCAGGGCATCTCGGTGGGGAGCTGGTCGATGACCTGCATGAACGCGAACTGCGACTTCATCATGGTCGCCGAGTGGCCCCGCAGCTTGCCGAATTGCAAAAAGCGCACGCCGTCGGGTCCGGTCAGGGAGTACTGCTCGACTACGTCGATGGCCGACAGCCCGGGTCGCAGCCGCCAACGCGGACCGGTCTCCCCCTCTTTGCGCTCGACGACCAGGTCCTCGGGGAGCGGCGTGTCGCTGCGTTCCAGGCCCAGCGAGAAGGCCAACCCTGGCATCGGGTCGGAATCGATCGTGAGCACCGGCTCGCCTCGCCGGGCCAGGGCCCGGGCGAAGGTGCCCGCGATCGCGGACTTCCCGGAGCCACCCTTGCCTACGAAGGCGACTCTCAACTTGTCCCTAACCTCCCTGACCACACCCTAGTTGCCGACCCCGCCCACCAACTGCCCCGGGAGGTGAGGCCGAGGCAGTGGTGGACCCGGCACGGGGGGATGCCGGACCGGCGCAACTGAACTGGCCAGCGAGCGCGAAGCATAGCACGCTGTTAGGTAACGCAAGCAGGTAGATGCTCGGAGTAGTTAGCCGGCCGCTGAGCGATGGCCGAAACGGGCCAGGACAGCGTCCAGGGCGTCGCGTTGGCGTACCAACTCCGGCGTCGCTTCGGCCAGGAACTTCTCCCCGGCCTCGGAAATGGTGTAGATGCGTCGCGGCGGGCCACCGCTCTGGCTGAGGTCCCATGTCGATTGCGCCAAGCCTTGACGCTCGATGTCGTGCAGCAGCCGGTACATGCTCTGTCCCAAGCGGGCGTCGATGCCGATCGAACTGAGCCGTTCGGCCAACTCGTAGCCGTGGGACGGGCGCTCCCGGAGGAGTACCAACAGGGCGCAGACCCGGGACACTTCGGGCGTCCAGGGCCGGTCCCGCCGCGTCCAAAGTGGGTCGCGTCGATGGGCTGCAGGGACCTGCGTGGTCGGGGCCACCACGGCGGTCAGGATTGCTCGGCGCCCGACAACGGGCGCTGCTCCGTAGGGCCACAACAGCCACAGGCGCAGGGCTGCACCGGCGCCGCGGGTTGTGTAGGACGACCGCTCTCGCAGTCGCATTGCTGTTGCCGGTTGCTCATACCCGAGCCTCCTCTGTATGACCGCTACATCTAAGTGCAGTATACATTTAGCGGCCGGGCCATGCTCGACCAGGGTCGTCCCGTCGCTTGGTTGTCGCCTTCACCTTAAGTCGGGAAGGGCTCTAGTGTAACGCACTAGATGTAGTACGCAGGTACCTTTCCGGTGTCCACGGGCACCACGCCCCCTCTGGCGGCGGCGGGGACCGCCGTCTCACAGATCAGCCGAGAGCGGTCCCGACCGCTTCCTCCCTGAAAGACCCGTCCCCCGCCAGCTCCGCCTTGAAGTGGCTGAGAGTCTTCTCCGCCTGTTCGGGATGTCGCCGGAGAGCATCGCACAGCGCCAGCATCTCGTTGCGGGTCGCCAGCCGCAGGTTCTCCTGGTAGGGGCGCCGTCGCAGGTCCGCCTCCAGAGCGGCGAAGAGGTCGGCGCCGAGGGTGTCTCGCGCCAGGCGCAACTTCTCCTCGTAGGACGGCGGCAGGATCTGCAGCTTGAAGTCGAAACGGCCGGGACGTTGCGCGGCCCGGTCGATGGTGTCGAAGTGGTTGGTGGCGACGAAGAACAAGCACGCCGCCCGGTCGGCCAGCTCCTGCAACTTGGGCAGCAAGCTGGTCGTCAGGAACTTCTGTTCGAAGCTGCCGGAGGTGTCGGCCCGGGTATGCACCAGCGCCTCCATCTCGTCGAAGAAGATGACCGTGTCCTCCAGCTCCAACAGCTGCCCGAAGACCTGGGAGGCCACGGTGGCGATGAGCGGCAGCCCCTCGGCGGCGAACACGCTCGGGTCGAGAACCACCAGGGGCCAGCC
>DASRBM010000403.1:0-3994 GCA_035653635.1 Acidimicrobiales bacterium
CGCCGTCGCTCGCATCGCCCACACGACAGAGCCGCTGTCCGCTCCCCCTTCGACCACCACGACCCCGCCGCCTGCGGCGACCACCACGACCCTGCCGCCCCCGCGCTCAACCACGACGACTCTTGCTCCCCCTCCGGCATCCACGACGACAGCCCCGTCGGCTCCCGTCCCTGCCGGACCCGGCTGGGGTTGCGCTGCCGCTCTCGCCTACCTGACTGCACACGAGGCACCCGGGTTCAGCGCCTCGTGCCCCGGACCGAACGACGGCAAGCAGGCGACGACGACCGCCTATTTCGACGGCACGTCGGTGACCGGCACCATCGGGATCGAGGATCCCTGCCCGGCCGCCTACATGAACGAAGCGCACAACTCCTGGGTGCTCCGGGCGCAGTACCTGGGCACGTCCATTCCCGACGGTCTCGGAACGGTCATCGACCCCTTCGGTTACTGCCGCTAGGTAGCAACCGCCCCGGCACCGGCTCCGTCAGGATCGAGCCTCGGCGCGCTCCACCATCCGCCGCATGGCGGCGGCCTCACCCTCGCTCATGTGCGGGTCCTTCAACTTGGCCGTGGCGACCATCCGGAGCTTGCCCGCCACCGCGGCGCGATCGAACCGGTGCATGAAGCCGCCGACGAGAAGCTCCCTTCCCAACCCGAGCAACCCCGCCTTGACCCTGCCCCCGGGGATGTCCCCGGCAGCCATGAGAATCCAGACGAGGGCGACGTCGACGTCCGGGTCACCCACGCACGTGTTGCTCCAGTCGATGACGACGGGGCCCTTCCGCCCGACGAGCACGTTCAGCGGATGCAGGTCGAGATGCAGGATCGAGCTTCCATTTCCCACTGGCGCCGGGCCGAGGAAGTCGGGGGCGGGCAGCGCGTGGAGATGCTCGTGCAGTTCAGCGAGCATGCGAGCCTGACGCCGGACCGTCCATGGGGCGCGGGCGATGGCCTCGACCATCGGCACGCCGTCGATGCGCTCCATGACGAGGTCGCGTCCGTCGCCGCTCACCTCCTCCACGGCCGGCACCGGGAATCCCTGCTCCAGCAGGTACGCCATGGTGCGCGCCTCGTGGGCGATGGACCGGCCGTCGCGCGACCGGCGCAATACCAGGCCGGGTCCGTACTCGAAGATGTCCGCGTCACGTCCCGATGCGAGCAGCGGCCCGGGATCGTGCATGAAGGGGGACGATACCTCCGGCGCAGTCGGCCTTCCCGGCGCCGAAACCGCGCCTCAGCCGGCGGGTGGTGTCCCCAGGAGCGCGCGCGTCGCCATCGCCGCCCGCGCCGCCGCCTCGTCAGGACCCGTCCGGTGGAGCTCGTCCGAGAAGACCTCGACGCCGATCGGAGCCGCGGAGCCTATTTCGTGCAGCACCTGGAGCAGGCCGTAAAGATCGAAGTCGCCGTCGCCGGGCAGCCGCCGGTCGTGCAGTGTCGCGTGCATCAGGTCGGGCTCGGCCTCGGCGGGGCCGTCGTCGAGCTGCACGGCGAGTACGAGCGCTCCGGGCACCGAGTGCAGCTCCTGGAGCGTGGTCCCCGCTCGGGCGACATGCCAGGCATCCACGTTGACACCGCCGTTCGGTGCACCAGCGAGCTCCACGATGCGCAGCGCGGTGGCGAGGTCGGGGATCCGCGACCAGGCCAGCCACTCGATGTGCACGAGCAGCCCCCGCTCCGCTGCCCGGGTGCACAGTCCGGCGAAGGCCTCGGCGGCGGCGTCGACGCTCCAGTCACCGCCGAACACATCCACCGCGTTCAGCGAGCGCGCCCCGAGCGCCTCGGCGAAGTCGAACAGTTCCCGTTCCCCGAAGCGAAACACGTCGAGCGGGTCCACCTCGGGCGGGATGTGCACGTCGGCCGCACCGGGCAGCCACCACCATGCCGGGTCCATCTCGGCCACGAACAGTCCGTGGTCGTCGAGCAGTGCCCGCATGTCCGCGAACGACAACCCGTCGTCGACCGCCGCCTGCACGTCACGACCCCACAGCGACACCCCGGTGAACCCGGCGGCCGACGCCGCCCGGAGACGGTCGCGGAAGCTCGTCCCCCGCGGCAAGGTGCCGGCGCACAGCACGAGATCGGCGGAGGTCGGCGCCATCAGTAGCCGGCCTGCAGGTCGACCACGCCGCTGAGCGGCTCGCCCGCCCGGTAGCGGGCGAGGTTCTCGGCGAAGAGTTGCATCGTCCGCCTGGCGGTGGTCGGCGAGGACCACGACACGTGCGGCGACAACCGCACCTTCGGATGGCGGTAGAGGGGATGGTCCGCCGGCAGGGGCTCGGGCTCCACGACGTCGAGCGTGGCGCGCGCCACGGGGCCGTCGTCGAGAGCGGCGAGCAGGGCGTCCTGATCGACGAGCGATCCCCGCGCCACGTTCACGAAATTCACACCGTCCTTCATGGCGGCGAAGGCGGCCGCATCGAGCAGGTGCCGCGTGGCCGGTGTGGCCGGAGCCGCCACCACCACGTGATCGGCGCCGTCGAGGAGCTCCTTCATGTCCCGAGCCACTCCGATATCCGCGAAGGGCGGCGGGGCCGACCGCCGGCGCAGTGCCACCACCTCCATGTCGAAGGCGAGGGCCCGCCGGGCCACGGCCGTCCCGATGGCACCCACTCCCACGAGGGCGAGCCGGCGGCCCTCGAGACACCCGAGATCGGCGGTGTTCCACTCCGCAGGTGGCGCGCTGATCCACACGTCGGGCAGTCGCTTCTCGAAGGCGAGCATGGCGGCGAGCGCGAACTCGGCGATGGCTGGCGCCGACGCGCCGCGCGAGCAGGTGAGCACGCGGTCGCCCACCACGTGCAGGGGGAAGCCGTCGACCCCGGCGCCGAGGACGTGCACCCAGCGGATGCCGGGGTGCAGGGCAGCCGCCACCGCATCGGCGTCGTCGATCAGGGTGGCCAGGACATCGGCCTCGGCCGCCCCCGGCTCGCCGGCCGGCACGAAGACGGCCTCGGGCACCGCCATCTGCAGACCGACGGCCATGGCGTCTCCCCACCGTCCGCCGTGCACGGCGACGGGTGCCGGGTTCATGCCAGCACGTCCTTGAGCACACCGGGACTGTGCACCGTGGCCAGATGGTCCTGCAGGTACTGCGGCGCCTCCTCGGTCTCGATGAACCACCCTGTCGGGCACATGGTGAGGATCTCGACGAAGGACAGACCCGCACCCCGGCGCTGGACCTCGAGGGCGCGGGCCAGCATGCGCTTCGTCCTCGCCAGGTTGCCGGCGTTGTTGACCGCCCCCCGGGCCACGTAGGCGGCGCCGTCGATCTGGGCCAGCAACGAGGCGAGGAGGATGGGGCGGCCGTGGCGCTGCGCGTCGCGTCCGTCGAGGCTCGTCTTCGTCCGCTGGCCGAGCACGGTGGTGGCCGTCATGTGCCCGCCGGTCTCGCCGAACACCCCGTTGTTCAACATGAGGCAGGTGATGCTCTCGCCGCGGGCCGCCGCGTGCAGGATCTCCTGGAGCCCTTCGCTCACCATGTCGCCGTCGCCCTGCACCGTGAGGACGACCGCTTCGGGCCGCATGCGCTTCACCCCCGTCGCCACCGACGGGGCCCGGCCATGGAGCGCCTGCAGCACCTCGACGTCGAGGTTGTTCGAGAATGCGGTGTAGCACCCGATGCCGAAGACGGCGATGGTCCGCTGGGCGAGGCCGAGCTCGGCGACAGCCTCCACCGCCGAGCGCACCGCGATGGGCTCGCCGCAACCGGGACACAGCTGATGGGTGCCCACGTCGATCAGGGCGGGGGTGAAGTCGTCGACCAGGCGACCCTGCGCGGGTGCCTCGTTGCTCGGCACGATGCGCATGTCAGCTCCTCCCCGTCGCCCGCAGCACCGCCTCGAGGCGGGCACGCAGCACCTCGACCTGCAGGTCCGGGGCGATGCCGAATCCCGACTCGTCGATGCTGAGGCCACCGATGAACTCGACTGGTGCGGCACCGAGGACGGCGAGGCGCACGTCGTCGACCATCTGGCCCTGGTTGTTCTCGTAGACG
>DASRBM010000404.1:0-3404 GCA_035653635.1 Acidimicrobiales bacterium
GCCACCAGGGCTCGCCGGGCGCCGGCCACGGCGCCGCTGCGCACCGCGCCCCGCCGTGATCTGCGTGTCGTCAAGCCCGCGTCGCGACGGCCGCGCCGGGCCTCGCGTCGCACCCTCTTCGCCGCAGTGACGCTCGTGGTGGGCAGCATGCTTGCCGTAGCCGGTGCCCAGGCCTACGTCACCCAGGGCCAGGTGCGCCTGGCCCGGCTACAGCAGCAGCTGTCCAACGCCCAGGCCCACCATCGCGACCTGGAACTGCAGGTGGCGCAGCTCGAGGATCCCGCCTCGGTCGTGACGAAGGGGCAGCAGCAGGGCCTGACCGTGCCCGCCCAGGTCACCGACGTGCCCCTCGTCGGGCACGCCAGTCCACCACCGACGACCGGTAACGGGCGGTGAGCGCGTCCTCTTCGGGCAGGGCGCCCGGCGACACACGACGCCGGGCGAGGACGGCGCGACCGGCGCCACGTCCCGCCGCCCCCCGACCCCGGGGCTTCGAGCGCAGGACACCCGAGGCTCTGCCGCGTCGCGGGCCCGTGCGCCGACGGGCCCCGAAGCACGCGGTGAACGGACGCCGGCTGCGTGGCATGCGGCTGGTCATCGTCCTCGCCTTCGTCGCCCTCGCACTGCGACTGTTCGCCGTACAGGTCATGTCGGGCGGGCGCTACTCGACGCTCGGCGCCCAGGAGGTGACGAGCACCGTCCAGGTCCCCGCCATCCGCGGCGGCATCTACGACCGCAACGGGGCCGTGCTCGCCGTGTCGGTGCCGAGGTCGACGGTGGTGGCCGACCCCTACCTCATCAGCCATCCGGTCCAGGTTGCCGACGCGTTGGCACCCGTGCTCGGCCTGCCCGTCGGCACCCTGGTCACCGATCTCGCCCGGCACACCGGATACGTCGTGCTGGCCCGCAAGGTGAGCGACGCGGTGGCGAGCAAGGTCACGTCGATGGCGCTGCCGGGGATCAACCTGCTGCCCGACTCCGAGCGCATCGATCCCGCCGGCACGCTGGCGTCGCCGTTGCTCGGCATCGTGAACGGATCGGGATCGGGCGCGAGCGGACTCGAATACGCCTACAACACGCTGCTCGCCGGGCGCAGCGGCAAGGCGGTGCTCAAGCAGACGCCCGATCAGGTCCCGCTGCCGGGCAGCGCCGTCTCGACGCCTTCGGTCCCCGGCAGCGGGATCGAGCTGACCGTCGACGAACCGCTCCAGTACGTGACCGAACAGTCGCTCGGCGCCGAGATCACCGCCTCACACGCCAAGAGCGGGATCGCCATCGTCATGGACAGCCACACCGGTGACGTGCTCGCCATGGCCAACCTGGTGGCCGACCCGAAGACGGGCGCGGTGTCGCAGGCGCAGTCGAACCTCGCCGTGCAGAGCGTCTACGAACCCGGTTCGGTGTTCAAGCTGGTGACGTTCTCCGCCGCGCTGCAGGGAGGCTTCATCACCCCCTCGCAGACCTTCAGCGTCCCCAACCAGCTCACCATCGACGGCTGGGTCTTCCACGACGCCGAGAACCACCCCACCGAACAGCTGTCGGCCACCCAGATCCTGGCCCAGTCGTCCAACATCGGCACCATCGAGATCGCCAACCTCCTCGGTCGCGACCGGCTGGCGGCGCAGATCTCGAACCTCGGGTTCGGACAGCGGTCGGGCATCGGGCTGCCCGGCGAGTCGGCCGGCATCGTGAAGACCAACCCGCTCACCTGGTCGGGCTCCGACATGGGTTCCACGCCGATCGGCCAGGACGACGCCGTCACGGCGCAGCAGGTGCTCGACATGGTGAACTGCGTGGCGACCGGCGGCGTCATGATCACCCCGAAGCTCGTGCGGGCCACGGTGGCCGGCGACGGGTCGGTGCACGCCACCCCCGCCGGACCCACCCGGCGGGTGATGACCCCCGCCACCGCCGGCATGCTCACGACGATGATGGAGCAGGTGGTGCAGGACGGCACCGCCGTCAGCGCCAGCGTCCCCGGCTACACGGTGGCCGGCAAGACGGGCACCGCCCAGGTCCCCGACCCGGCCCACGGCGGCTACATCCCGGGGGCCTACATGGCCACCTTCGCCGGCTTCGCCCCTGCCGAGCACCCGGCGCTGTCGGCCATCGTCGTGCTCGAGCAGCCCACCCCGATCTTCGGGGGTCTGGTGGCGGCGCCGGTGTTCTCCCAGGTCATGCAGTACGCGCTCCACCGGTACGGCATCCCCACCTCGCCCGGCGCGCCGGCGGTGAGCGCCACCATTGCCGGCGTGCCCCTGACCACGGTGCCGTCGACCGCCCCCTCCGCCACCGGCGGGACCACCACGAACAAGGGGCCCGCGAGCACCACGGGTACGATCGGCGCCACCGCCGGGTCGGCCACGGGCACGCCGTGATCGGGCCGCCGGCCCCCGACTGTGCGCATGGACCGGTTGCTCCGAGATGTCGACCTCGTCGGTACCGCGGGTGACCTGTCGGCGGTGGACGTCACCGCCGTGGAGTGCGACAGCCGTGCCGTGACCCCCGGCGCGCTCTTCTGCTGCGTCGCCGGCCGGCTGCACGACGGGCACGACTTCGCCGGCGCCGCCGCCGAAGCCGGAGCCGCCGGACTGCTCACCGAGCGCGTCCTCCCCGTCTCCGTGGCCCAGGGCGTGGTGGAGCCGGGCGCCATGCGGGCGGTCATGGCCGAGGTGGCGTGCGCGTTCCACCGCGACCCGTCGTCCTCGCTGCGCGTGGTGGGCGTCACCGGCACGAACGGGAAGACGACGGTGTCCCACCTGGTGGCCGCCATCTTCGAGGCGCACGGTGAGCCCTGCCGCGTGATCGGGACCCTGAGCGGCGCACGCACCACCCCCGAGTCCCCGGTGCTGCAGCGGCTCCTGGCCGACGCCCGCGACAGCGGTCAGGCGGCGGTGTCCATGGAGGTGTCGTCCCATGCGCTCGTCGAGCACCGCGTCGACGCCGTGCACTTCGCAGCGGGGGTGTTCACCAACCTCGGC
Source organism: Acidimicrobiales bacterium (assembly GCA_035653635.1). GTDB lineage: Bacteria > Actinomycetota > Acidimicrobiia > Acidimicrobiales > UBA8190 > DASRBM01. Next base: position 2,982 of record DASRBM010000404.1, read on the forward strand.
CATGACCATCTCGACTACCACCAGACGATGGAGCGCTACTTCGAGGCGAAGGCGACGCTCTTCGAGCCCGGGCGCTGCGCCCTCGGCGTCGTGAACGCCGACGACCCGTGGGGAGCCCGGCTGCTCGAGCGGGGGAGCGTCCCGATGGTCGCTTTCCGGTCGTCGGAGCTCTCGGACGTGGAGCTGTCGCCGCGGGGGTCGTCGTTCACCTGGCGGGGCCGGCGGGTCGCGCTGGCGCTGCCCGGTGCCTTCCACGTGACCAACGCCCTGGCCGCGGCGACGACGGCGGCCGCACTCGGAGTGCCGGAGTCGACGGTGGTCGACGGCCTCGAGTCGGCCGCGCCGGTTCCCGGGCGTTTCGAGGTCGTGCCCGGCGACGCGCCGTTCACCGTCGTGGTCGACTACGCCCACACGCCCGACGCG
>DASRBM010000405.1:0-3045 GCA_035653635.1 Acidimicrobiales bacterium
CTCGAGGCCTGGGTCCAGTCGGTGCCGGTCATGGTGAACGCCACCTGCGGGCCGACCCGCGAGCACTGCGAGCAGTCGGGCGGAGGGCTGTGGTTCGGGTCGTACCTGGAGTTCGAGGCGGTGCTCGAGCGCCTGCTCGGCGACGCGGCGCTCCGGCGTGTGCTCGGCGCCCGCGGGCGGGCGTACGTGGAGGAGCGCTACGAGTGGCCCGTGCTCATCCGCCGCTACGCCCGCTTCCTCGAGGGCGTGATCGGACGAGGCCGGCGGTCCCGCTAGCCGGCAAGCGGGCGACTCGGCTCAGCTCAGGCCGCCTTGGCCTGCTTCAGGGCGGCCTTCGCGGCCCGGGTCTTCGCCCGCCGGGTGCTCGGCGTGAGCAGGAGGCTCAGCCCCATGCCGAGCAGCCACACGTCCTTGCTCACGGCCGTGCCCTGCTGCGTGGGCCAGATGCTCCCCTCCTTGTGCAGCGAGGGGGTGCGCAGGTAGAGCCCGACGAGCCCGCCACCGAAGGCGGCGAGCGGCAGGCCGGCCAGGCGGTCGGGGATGAAGGGGAGGAGCAGAGCAGCGCCGATGCCGATCTCGGCCAGCGCCAGGAGCCGCACGAACTGCTCGGGCTCCATGTCGGCGGCGAAGGGATAGACCTCCGACGCCATGCCGTGCACGCCCTTCGCCCGGTCCCCGTCGGCGCCGAGCTTGTCGAGCCCCGAATGCAGGATGTAGGCGCCCGCCGCCGTCCTCGTCGGCATCTGGTGCACGCCGGCACGAAGTCGCTTCAGCACACCGTCCTCCTTTCCTCGGTCTTCCCGCCCCTTTCATGCCCCCTCGGGCCCGGTCAGAAGCCGGAGATCCCGATCACGTTGTTCACGTGCACCCCGACCTGCGGCACGGAGCCGTCGAACGGCTCACCGAAGCAGTACACGCCGCCGTCGCTTCCGGCCATGCGGTACCCGCTCCCGTTGGGCGCGGCCTCCATGCCCACCACGTTGTGGACCGACGCGTACTGCGGCACCGATCCCTTGAACGGGGCGTTGAACGAGAAGAGACCCCCGTCGTCGCCCACCACCCAGTAGCCGCCGGTGGCCCAGTCGGGCGCCATGCCCACGATGTTGTTCACCCGCGCGTACTGGGGAACCGAGCCGTCGAACCTGGCATCGCCGAAGGCATAGATGCCGCCGTCGCTCCCGACGACCCAGTACCCACCGCCGTCGGGTGTCGACGCGATGCCGACCACGTTGTTGACCCGGGCGTACTGGGGCACCGACCCGTGGAACCGGGCGTCGCCGAAGGAGAAGATGCCGCCGTCGCTCCCGACCATCCAGTAGCCGCCGCCGTCGGGCGTGACGGCCATGCCCACCACGTTGGTCACGTGCGCGTACTGCGGCACCGAGCCGTAGAACTGGGCGTCGCCGAAGGCGAAGAGACCGCCGTCGGCCGCGGCCAGCCAGTAGCCCCCGCCGTCGTGGGTGACCGAGATGGTCCGCACCGGCTGTGCCAGCGGCTGACCACCCATGGAACCGCAGAACGGCAGGCCGAAGTTGAAGACTCCGCCGTCGGAGGCGGCGAGGTCGTAACCCGACGGGCTCGAGGGCGCGCTGCAGGGCACCTGCACGTTGGGCGGCGGCGTGCCGGCGTCGCCGGTGAGCTGCGGATCGTGGTGGAACATCGGCCACGCACCCGCCTCACCCACGATGCTGCCGTTCGACGCAGCCACCTCGAAGTGGTCGATCTGGCCGGCGTTGCTGCTGTTGTAGCCGGCGAGTGTCACGCCGACGGTGCCGTTCGGGTCGTCGGTGATGAGCGGGGTGTTCTGGAACCCGACCCCGCTGTCGACGGTCGCCAACAGGGTGCCGGTCTTGCCGTCGAAGACGTCGGCGCCGTTGGTCGTGGCCACGATGACGTCCTGGTATCCACCACCGAGGTCGACAGTGGCGGGGGAGCCGAGCACGGCGCCGGAGGCGGCCGAGTGCCACAGGGTGTGGCCGGTCGGACCGTCGAGCGCCCACACCGCACCGCTTCCGCCGTTGGCCGTGCCCTCCACCACCGACAGCGCACCCGTGCCGGACAGGTTGGCGAGGGCGGGGCTGCCGGTCGTCGTCCCGTCGAGCTTGTCGATCCACGCCACGCCGCAGTTCTTCGTCAGCGCGATCAGGTCGTTCGTCGTGGACGCGCCGCCGTAGGTCGCGCCCGTGCCGGCCACGATGCCGACGCCGCCACCGCCGAGGAATTCACCGACTGCAGGGGACGACTGCACCGTCTGATCGGTGTCGTAGCTGCAGAGGAGGCCACCGTTCGGTTGTGCCGCACCCTGGTTGCCCGTGCCGGCGAGCACCCGGATGTGGCCCCCGTTCTGGTACTGCGTGTTGTAGGCGAGGCCCGCGGTGGAGTCGCCGCCCTCGACGATCTCGTTCTGTCCGTTGCTGTAGACGTCGGCGAGCGCCGGGGTGGTGAAGTTGCTGTCGGCCTGGAACCACGGGAATCCCGGGAGCACGCCACCGTTGGCGATGTTCATGGCGTACTCGTTCTCACCGAGTGAACCGGCCACTGTGGCAGCGACCCCCTGCAGGTTGCCGATGGCCATGGACGCCTGCACGCCGTTCACCGGCGTCGGGTCGGTGGACGGATTGCGGGCGGAGACGAACCACTGTGTGGCACCGCTCGGGGCGATGGCGTAGTAGCCGCCCTGGGTGGGGTCGGCGGCGTTCCCGGCGCCCACGAAGACCGTGCTGCCGTCGACCGACGGCGTCGAGTCCACCGGAACGCCGCCTGTCGAGTACGGCCAGCCGGGCACCGTGGCGCCGTTGTCGAGACGCTCGGCGAACACGTGTCCGGCCCGGTCGCCGACCACCACCGAGGGCACGCCGTTCAGGGCCACGACATTCGGCGACGAGAAGGCGATCGGATTGCCCGCGTCGCCGAGCGACTTGTCGCTCCACACCAGATTGAAGACCGGTGTCGCGTGCGCCGTCACCGCCTGCGCGGGGGGTGCGCCACCGAGCACCACCGGGACGACGGTGGCGGTCGAGACCGCGGCACCGGATACGACGAGCG
>DASRBM010000406.1:0-2373 GCA_035653635.1 Acidimicrobiales bacterium
CCGGTGTGCTGTCGTCGCCCGACGTCCCCCCGGTGACGGTGCGCTCGTGGGCGACCGTCGCGCCGGCCGATTTCATGGCCACGGCCGCCAGCGAGCTGGCCGGCACGAGCGAGACGGCCAACTACGGGCCGCCCTACAACAACGGCACGAACAACGTGCAGCGGATCGGCTTCTCCTGGCAGACCCTCGCCGGCGTCCGCATACCGATCGATCCGGCGTCCGCGTTCGTCCTGTCGCCGCTGTCGAAGCTTGCCGCCACCGACCGGACCTTGTCGGAGGCACTCCATACTTACGCGAGCGCGGGCAGCGACACGCAGGGAAAGTGGGCCCAGGCGTATCTGAAGGCCGTGGACAAGGTGCAGTTCAGCGACGGCACGCCGTCGGTCCCCCCAGCCGACGACGGTCCCGTCCCGGTGCTCGTGAGCAAGGAGCTCACCCTGGCCCGCTCCGGTGCCCTCGATGCCGATCTGCTCGCCTCGCGCCCGTTCTACGGCACCAACTTCACGAAGCCGCTGCTGTTCATGGAGGACGGGAGCTACTTCGCCTCCCTGGCCGAGGCCGACCACCTCACCGGCAGCCAGTGGGGCGTCATGAACGAGACGGGCAGCTACCCCGGGCAGCCCTGGCTGTGGCTGTACACGCTCTGGTACCAGCTTCCGGGATTCCGTTCCTCGTCGAACGTCGACCTCATCGCCATCTACATGACCGGCGCCGCCACCGTGCTGCTGCTGGCCGTCCCCTTCATTCCCGGCCTCCGCGACGTGCCCCGCCTCGTTCCGGTGCACCGGCTCGTATGGCGCTCGTGGAACGGGTCGCGGGCGGGCCGTGCCCTGCGGGCGTCGGAGAAGGAGACCTGAGCCGCCCGGTCAGCGCCGGAGCTTGTGCCAACGGAAGTGGACGTAGAGGCGACCGAAGTTGTCGGAGTCCTTCTCGACGCGGTCGTAGAGCGCCTTGATCTCCTTCTGGTCGAGGAATCGCAGCACCCGCTTCTTCAGCTGACCGCTCCCCTTGCCGGGGATGATCTCGATCACCGAGGCCTTCGTCCGTATGGCCTCGTCGATGACGGCGCGCAGCGCCCGGTCGATCTCCTCGCCGCGGTTGAAGATGTCGTGCAGGTCGAGCTTCAGCCGGGCCGGCACGGCGGTCAGTGGACGGGGAAGGGACTCTGGAGCGCCGTGAGCTTGTCAGGATTGCGCATGACCCAGATCTTGGACACTCCCGCGCCCGCGTGCACCTCGAACACGAGGACGAGGTCCACTACGCCGTCGAACGACACCACGAGCCCCGGGCAGCCGTTGATCCTCGGCATCGAGAACTCGGCCTCGCCGTAGCCCTCGCGGCGGTAGAGGTTGATGAGCAGGCGCACGACCCGGTCCGGTCCCACCACCGGTCGGCGGGCCGCCCGCCGATGGGGGCCGCCGTCGGAGACGAGCACCACGTCGGGGGCCACGCTGGCAAGGGCCCCGGCGACGTCGCCCTGGGTGATGGCGGCCAGGAGTGCGTGCACGAGCCGGTCGGCCTCGGCGGCACGGTCGTCGTGGGGGGCGGCTTCGTCGTGGTCCTGGCGCAGCCGGCGCCGGGCCCGGCTCACGATCTGGCGGCACGCGACCTCCGACTTGCCGATGGACTCGCCCACCTCGGCATACGGCCGCCCGAACACCTCGACGAGGAGGTACACGGCCCGCTCGACGGGCTGGAGGTTGTCGAGCAGGGACAGGAATCCGATGGTGAGCGATTCGGACAGCTCGGCCATCTCCTCGGGTCCCGGCTCGAGGAGCACGGGCTCTGGGAGCCACGGCCCGACGTACTGCTCCCGCCGGCGCCGCTGGGCCCGGAGCCGGTCGAGGGCGAGGCGGGTGGCCACCGTCGTCAGCCAGGCGCCGGGCCGGTCGATACCGGACCGGTCGGCCGCCTGCCAGCGCAGCCAGGCGTCCTGCACGACGTCCTCGGCGTCGGCCACGACCCCGAGCATGCGGTAGGCGAGGCCGAGCAGGTGCGGCCGCTCCCGCTCGAAGACCGCCAAGGCCTCGGCGACCGCCGTCATGCCACCATCGTCGCGGACCGCTCCACGTGCCGCAGGGCCGACAGCGCCGCCGACCGTCCACTGGCGAGCGCCGCATCGGCCAGGAGGCCGTCCGGGCCGACCCAGTCGCCGGCCATGAACACCCCTTCGGTGCCGGTGTCGTCGACGGCGGCCCGCCCGGCCATGCCGCCCGATGCGGGGCTCGGCGCGGCGCCCATCACGAGCATGCGGGCCAGAAAGCGCGAGTGCACGACGTCCGCCTCCTCCACGCCGGCCCGGCGGAGATGCGCCCAGCAGTCGGGACGGTCCTCGACCGCACTGCGGGCGCCGTAACGGATGACCGCCACGAC
>DASRBM010000407.1:0-2720 GCA_035653635.1 Acidimicrobiales bacterium
CGGGCACGTAGCGCGAACCGATGACCAGATCGGCACCGCGCTCGAGTCCGGCCACGAGCTCGGGAAGGGCGGCGGGGTCGTGGGAGAGATCGGCGTCCATCTCGATCATGGCGTCCCAGCCGCGCTCGAGGCCCCAGGCGAAGCCGGCCCGGTAGGCGCTGCCGAGCCCCGACTTGGCCGAGCGCCGCAGCACCTCCACCCCGCCGAGCTCCTTGCCCGCCCGCTCGGCCAGATCGGCCGTCCCGTCGGGGCTGCCGTCGTCGACCACGAGCACCCCGCCGTCGGGCAGCGCGGCGCGGATGCGCCCGAGCACCCGCTCGATGTTCTCGGCCTCGTTGTAGGTCGGGAGCACCACCAGCACGCGCATCGTCGTCACCGCTTCTTCGAGTCTGGGATGTCGAGCCCGGTCAGACCACCGGTGGAAGGCTCACGTCACCGCGACCGGCGGCCTCACCGACGGGATCGAGCTCCCCCACCGGCGCCGTCGCCTGCCACAGCTCGCGCACCACCACCTGGATGGAGCCCGCAATGGGAATGGCGAGCAGCGTACCCACGAACCCGCCGAACAAGCCACCCACGAGGTCGCCCACGTTGGCCCCCACCAGGATGGCGATGAGCACGAGCAGCGGGTTCACCCGCACCGTCCGGCTCATCACGATCGGGTTGAGCACGTGGTTCTCCACCTGTGTGTAGACGAGGAACACGACGAGCGTCACGACCCCGGCCGTGAGCGAGTGGCCGACGGCGAAGAGCACCGTCGGGATGCCGGCCAGCGCCCCGCCGATCATCGGCAAGAAGTCGACAAGCGCCACCCACAACGCCCACAAGAAGGCGAAGGGCACGCCGAGCGCGAACAGGGTCACGAACACGACCACGCCGGCGATGACCGACGTGATGAAGTTCCCGAGCATGTAGCCGGTGACCGACCGGGACGCCTCGCCCGCCACCCGGGTGATGGTGGCGGCGCGGTCGTCGGGGACGAAGCGCAGCACCCCGCGGCGCAACTTCGGTGCCTCGAGGAGCAGCAGGATGACGAGGATGAAGATGGCGAAGAGCGCGACGAGCAGCGACACGGCGCCCTTGCCCAGACTCAGCGCCGGCTTGGACAGGTTCTTGGCGAACGAGGTGAGCTTGGGCGCCAGGTTCTGCTGCACCCAGTGCTGGACGTGGTACTTGCGCACGAGGTGCCCGACCCAGCCCTGACCGTTCTCGGCCTGGTGCACGTACTTGGGCAGGTTCTCCGCCAGGTGGGTCAGGCCGTTCACGAGCGGATAGCCGAAGGCGAAGGCCAGCCCGATGAACACGAGCACGGCCACGGCGGTGACGATGCCCACCGCCGATCCCCTGCGCTTCACCCCGATGTGCTCCAAGAAGGCGACGACCGGGTCGAGCAACAGGGCCACGAAGCCGGCCACCACGAGCAGCAGGATGATCTCGCGGAGCTTGTAGATGAGCCGTCCGGCCAGGTACGTGGCCACGACCACGCCGACGGCGGCCAGGATCGTCCGCAGCGGCACACCCCGGGCTTCGGCCGCCTCCCAGAGCCGCTCGCGGCGGGTCTCCGGGCTCGGGACCTGCTCGGACATCGCCACAGCATGGCAGGTCCCGGTCTCGACCACGTGCAAGCATGAACGAATGAGCGAGGCGTCCCCCGTCCGGGGAAGACACCGGCGCCGGCTCCGCCGGGAGGTGCGCTGGGGCATCACCGCGTTCCTGCTGCTGCTCGTCGTCGAGTACCTCGTCATCCCCGAGCTCACCGGCGCGCGCCGGTCGCTCCACCTGCTCGGCCAGGTGAACGTCGCCTACCTGATCCTGGCCTTCGCCCTCGAAGGCGGCGCCCTGTTCGCCTACGCCCGCCTGACCCACACCGTGCTGCCGCGCGGCGGCCCCAACCTGTGGCGCCTCTTCCGCATCAACACCTCGGCCCTGGCCGTGAGCCACGTCGTCCCCGGCGGCACCGCCCCGGGCGCCGGGCTCGCCTACCGCCTCCTCGGCGACGCCGGGGTGCAGGGCGCCGACGCCGCCTTCGGTCTGGCCATCCAGGGGGTCGGGTCGGCGGTCGTGCTCAACCTCGTCTTCTGGATCGCCCTCGTGGTGTCGATCTTCCTCCACGGCTACAACCCGCTCTACGCGGTCGGCGCCGGCGCCGGGGTCCTCCTCATGGCCGCCTTCGGCAGCGTGGTCATCCTCCTCCTGCGCGGCAAGCACTGGGCCGTCGACGTCGTCGGCCGCATCGGCAACAAGCTGCCGCTCATCAACGGCGACGCGCTGGCCGCGGCGGTGGAGCGGATCGCCGACCGCCTCCGGGCCCTGCTCGACGAGCGGGCCCTCCTCAAGCGGGCCATCGTGTGGGCCGCCGCCAACTGGCTCCTCGACGCCGCTTCCTTGTGGGTCTTCATCGTCGCCTTCGGCAAGGTGATGTCGCCCATCGACCTCCTCGTCGCCTACGGCCTGGCCAACGTGCTCGCCGTCATCCCCATCACGCCCGGCGGACTCGGCATCGTCGAGGGTGTCCTGATCCCCACCATCGCCGGCTTCGGGGTCGGGAAGGCCGTCGCCGGGTTGGGCGTCCTCAGCTACCGCCTCGTGAACTTCTGGCTGCCGATCCCGGTGGGAGCGGGGTGCTACGTGTCCCTGCGCTTCTCGAGCGACGCGGGGGTGCGGCGCAAGCTCCAGGCGGCGCGCGACCAGGTCGTGGAGCACCACCCCTCCGCCGGTCC
>DASRBM010000408.1:0-2740 GCA_035653635.1 Acidimicrobiales bacterium
CGGGCCCGCGTCGCCATGGTGTGGCCCTACGACGAGAGGGGGCGCCTGGTCGGCGAGAACGTCTGGGAGTACGACGAAGGCGAGCACGCCGTGACCAAGCTCGATCCCGACGAGGTGCTGACGACCGAGCGCGCGGCCGAGCTGCTCGAGCCGCTGATCAGACCCCTGCCGCCGTTCGACGACAGCATGCTGCCCCGCACGCCTCCGGTCGCGGTGTGAAGGCAGTCGTCTGCCACGAGTCGCAGCTCGGAGTCGCCGAGCTGCCCACGCCTCGCCCCGCCAGGGGCCAGGTGCTGCTCGACGTGCTGCGCTGCGGGATCTGCGGCTCCGACCTCCACGCCCGCCGTCACGCCGACGACCAGGCCGACGTGCTCGCCGAGGCCGGCTACGGCGGCTTCATGCGCTCGCACGAGCACGTCGTGCTCGGCCACGAGTTCTGCGGCGCGGTCGCCGACTACGGGCCGGGTTGCCGTGGGAAGGTGGCGACCGGCACGCCGGTCGTGGCGCTGCCGCTCCGGCGGCGAGGTGACGAGATCCACGCCATCGGACTCTCGGCGGCGGCCCCGGGCGCCTACGCGGAGCAGGTCCTGGTCGAGGAGTCCCTCATGCTCCCGCTGCCGAACGGCCTTCCGCCGGAGCTGGGCGTCCTGACCGAGCCGCTGGCCATCGGCTGGCACGCCGTCCGCCGGTCCGACATCAAGACGCGCGACGTGGCGATCGTGATCGGCTGCGGGCCGATCGGCCTGGCCGTGATCTGCATGCTCAAGGCGCGAGGCGTGCGCACCGTCGTCGCCAGCGACCCATCGGCGGTCCGGCGCGCGCTGGCGACCACCTGCGGGGCGGACGTCGTCGTCGATCCAACGGAGGACTCGCCGTTCGCGGGCTCCGAGGAGCGCCGCCACCTGACCACCGTCCCGCAGGCGGCCCGACTCGGCATGGAGACGATGGAGAAGCTCAGGCGCCTGCCTGTCCCCTGGCACCACCTCTGGCGCGCGGCCGAGACCCTCGGGGCGAAGCCCAAGCACCCGGTGGTCTTCGAGTGCGTCGGCATTCCGGGCATCCTCGACGACGTGATCAGCCGCGCCCCGCTGTACTCGCGCGTCGTGGTGGTGGGCGTCTGCATGGAGCCCGACCGGATCCGCCCGGCGATGGCGATCAACAAGGAGATCGACCTTCGCTTCGTGGTCGGCTACACGCCGCTCGAGTTCCGCGACACCCTTCACATGGTCGCCGATGGCCAGGTGAACGCCGCACCGCTCGTCACCGGCACGGTCGGCCTCGCCGGCGTCGAGAGCGCGTTCGACGCGCTCAGCCAGGCGCAGACGCACGCAAAGGTCGTCATCGATCCCAAGAGCACGGCGATCGCACCCGTCGCTGCCTGAGGAGAGGGGTTCTCGCGCCCCGCCCGTCGGGCCGCCGGCCCGGCTACGCCAGCCGGAACACGTCGCCGTACTCCTGCACGGCCTTGATGAGGTCCTCGACCGGCGGCTGCCGCGTGCCGCCGACGTTGAGGGCGTCCATCCGGCGGAACCACTCCGCCGTGCGCAGCGCCGGCCGCGTCTCCCACCGGCCGCGCACGGGCTCCTCGCCCTCGTTCCACATCTGGTGCACGGTCCCGGGCGGGATCACCACCATGTCGCCCGGCTCGAGCACGCGCTCCTCGCCGTCGATCACCGCCCGCATCCGGCCGGACTGGAACACGAAGCGCTCCTCCTGCTCGGGATGCAGGTGGGCGGGCGGCGGCGTGCCGCCCGGCGCCCACTCGGCCTCGAGCTCGAGCACCTCGGGGGACTCGCGCACGATCCGCACGGTGTCGCGCTCGTTCATGTGAAGGGTCTCGCTCACTCCCTGCAGGATCGCGCATGCGCCGGATGCGGTAGAACGGCGCCATGCCGACCTACGTCATGCTCTCCACGCTCACGCCCGAAGGCGTCCAGACCATCAAGAACAACCCGCAGCGCATCAAGGAGGTCAACAAGGAGGTCGAGCAGCTCGGGGCCTCCGTGAAGGCGCAGTGGGCCACGCTCGGGCACTTCGACTTCGTCAACGTCATCGAGGCGCCCGACGAGAAGACGATCGCGCGCATCTCGCTCGAGCTCGGCTCGCGGGGGACGGCGAAGTACGAGACGCTCTCGGCGATCCCGATCGACGACTTCATCGCCTCCCTGTAGGCGGGCGCCCACCGGCACATGCGGGTCCTCGTCGTCGGCGGCGGCGGCCGCGAGCACGCGATCGTGCGCGCGCTGCGCCGGTCGCCGCAGGCGCCGGAGGTGCTGTGCACCCCCGGCAACGCCGGGATCGCCCGCGACGCCGAGGTGATCGCCGGCGACCCCGTGGAGATCGCGCGCGGGCGCGGCGCCGACCTGGTCGTGGTCGGGCCCGAGGCGCCGCTCGTCGACGGGCTGGTCGACCGGCTCGGCGAGGCGGGCATCCGCGCCTTCGGCCCCCGGGCCGAGGCCGCGCGGCTGGAGGGCTCCAAGGCGCACGCCAAGGAGGTCATGGCCGCGGCGGCCGTGCCGACCGCCGCCTTCGCCACCGTCGCCACCGTCGAGGACGGCATGGCGGCCATCGACCGCTACCCCGTCGTGCTCAAGGCCGACGGGCTGGCGGCCGGCAAGGGCGTGGTGATCGCCGAGGAGGAGGCCCAGGCGCGGGCCGCGCTGGAGGCCTTCCTGGTCGAGCGGCGCTTCGGCACCGAGCAGGTCGTGGTCGAGGAGCACCTGGCCGGCGAGGAGCTCTC
>DASRBM010000409.1:0-7150 GCA_035653635.1 Acidimicrobiales bacterium
CGGCGTGTCGCAGACCGCGAGCGACAAGGAGATCACGCGCGCCTATCGCAAGCTGGCCAAGCAGTACCACCCCGATGCCAACCCCGGGTCCGAGGACAAGTTCAAGGAGATCTCGGCCGCCTACGACGTGCTCGGGGACGAGACGAAGCGCAAGGAGTACGACGAGGTGCGCCGTCTGGGCGCCTCGGGCTTCCCTGGCGGGTTCCCCGGTGGATTCGGCGGGGCCGGCGGCCAGACGATCCGCATCGAGGACCTCGGCGACCTGGGTGACCTCTTCGGCGGGCTCGGCAGCGTGTTCGGCCGCCAGCGGGGCGGCAACCGCGCCGGTCCCCGTCGCGGTGCCGACGTCGAGACCGAGCTCTACCTCTCCTTCGAGGACGCCGTCCGTGGCGTGACGACATCGGTCAACGTGGCCGGCGAGGCGCGCTGTGAGACCTGCAACGGCAACGGGGCGGCGCCGGGCACCACTCCCGTCGTGTGTCCGCGCTGCCAGGGTCGGGGTGTGCTCGACGAGCCGCAGGGGCTCTTCTCGCTGAGCCGCGTCTGCCCGGAGTGCGCGGGCCGGGGCACGATCATCGAGAAGCCGTGCCCGACCTGCAAGGGCACCGGTGTCCAGAAGCGCACCCGCCAGGTGAAGGTCCGCATCCCGCCGGGGGTCGACGACGGCCAGCGCATCCGGGTGAAGGGCCGCGGCGAGGCGGGCCGGGCCAACGGCCCGTCCGGCGACCTGTACGTCACCGTGCACGTGGGCAAGCACCCGCTCTTCAGCCGCCGGGGACGCAATCTGGCGGTGACCGTTCCCGTCACCTATCCGGAGGCCGTGCTCGGCACCACGGTGTCGGTCCCGACGCTCGACGGTCAGGTGACGCTGCGCGTGCCGCCGGGAACCTCGGGCGGCAAGACCTTCCGGGTGAAGAGCAGGGGCGTGCCGGCGCACGGCCGTGCCGCGGCGGGCGACCTCCTCGTCACGGTGGACGTCACCGTCCCGAGCAACCTGAACGACGAGCAGCGCGCCGCGGTGGAGCAGCTGGCCGCCGTCCTCGACGAGCGTCCGCGTGCCGACCTCGGCACCGACAAAGGGGCATGAGCATGCAGTACGACGATGCATCGGCTCGCGCCGTCTACGTGATCTCCGTGGCGGCGGAGCTGGCAGGAATGCACCCGCAGACGTTGCGGTTGTACGAGCGGAAGGGCCTCGTGGATCCCACGAGGACCGGCGGGGGGAACCGCCGCTACTCGCAGCGCGACATCGACCGCCTGCGACGGGTGGCCGAGCTGACCTCCTCGGGTCTCAACCTGCAGGGAGTGAAGCGCGTGCTCGAGCTCGAGGCGGAGCTCGCTGCCTTGCGGGCCGAGCTCGCCGCCGTGCGGGCCGAAGCCCGCGAAGCGGTCGAGCGCACGCACCGGCAGTACCGGCGGGACCTCGTGCCCCTGCGCCAGGCCACGGTGCTGTGGCGCACCGGCAACAACCCTTCGCAGCGAAGGGCCGCCGAGCGCAACTGACCCGTCTCATCCAAGTCTGAACCGAGATCTGCCATGCCCATCGATCCGAACCGCTTCACCCTCAAGACCCAAGAGGCCGTGTCGGCCGCCACCCAGCTGGCCCAGGCCCAAAACAACGCCGAGGTGACGCCCGACCACCTCCTCGCAGCCCTGCTCGGGCAGCAGGAAGGCCTCACCCTGCCGCTGCTCGAACGCGCCGGCGTGGAGGTGACTCCGCTCACCAACCAGGTGGCGGAACGCATCGCCGCGCTGCCGAAGGCCTACGGCGGCGGGCAGGTGTCGATGGCACGCGGACTGCGCGAGCTGCTCGAGGTGGCCGATGGCCTGCGCGTCGAAATGGGCGACGAGTACCTGTCGGTGGAGCACCTGCTGCTGGCCATGGCCGACCGCATCGGCGTCAGCCGCGACCAGCTGCTCAACGCGCTGCGCCAGGTGCGCGGCAGTCACCGGGTGACGTCGCAGAACCCGGAAGAGCAGTACCAGGCCCTCGAGCGCTACGGCAGGGACCTCACCGAGCTGGCCCGCCAGGGCAAGCTCGACCCGGTCATCGGGCGCGACGAGGAGATCCGCCGCGTCATCCAGGTGCTGTCGCGGCGCACGAAGAACAATCCCGTCCTGATCGGCGAACCCGGCGTCGGCAAGACCGCCATCGTCGAGGGACTGGCCCGGCGCATCGTCGAAGGGGACGTGCCCGAGAGCCTGCGCAACAAGCGGGTGGTGGCGCTGGACCTCTCCGCCATGGTGGCGGGTGCCAAGTATCGCGGCGAGTTCGAGGAGCGCCTGAAGGCGGTGTTGAAGGAGATCACCGACTCCGAGGGCGAGGTCGTCACGTTCATCGACGAGCTGCACACCATCGTGGGCGCCGGCGCGGCCGAGGGCGCGATGGACGCCGGCAACATGATCAAGCCCATGTTGGCGCGCGGCGAGCTGCGTCTCATCGGGGCCACCACGCTCGACGAGTACCGCAAGCACATCGAGAAGGACGCCGCTCTCGAGCGCCGGTTCCAGCCTGTCTACGTGGGTCAGCCGTCGGTGGAGGACACCATCGCCATCCTGCGAGGGCTCAAGGAGCGCTACGAGGTGCACCACGGCGTGCGCATCCAGGACGCAGCGCTGGTCGCCGCCGCCGTGCTGTCGGACCGGTACGTGACGGGCCGGTTCCTGCCCGACAAGGCCATCGACCTGGTGGACGAGGCGGCCAGCCGCCTGCGCATCGAGATCGACTCCATGCCCACCGAGATCGACGTGGTGACGCGGCGCATGCGACAGCTCGAGATCGAGCGTGTGGCGTTGGCCAAGGAGACCGATTCGGCCTCGGCGGAGCGCCTGTCCCGGTTGGACGAGGAGCTCGCCAACCTGAAGGAGCAGGCGGACGCCATGACCGCCCGTTGGCAGCGGGAGAAGGACGCCATCTCCCACATCCGCTCCCTCAAGGAGGAGCTCGAGAACGCGAAGGGCGAAGCCGAGCGCTTTGCGCGCGACGGCGACCTCACCCGCGCCTCGGAGATCCGCTACGGGCGGGTGCCCGACCTCGAGCGGCAGATCGAGGAGGCGACGAAGGCCCTCGCCGAGATGCAGGCCGACGGCGCCATGCTGAAGGAGGAGGTCGACGCCGAGGACGTGGCCGAGGTGGTGAGCCGCTGGACGGGCATCCCGGTGTCGCGCCTGATGGAGGCCGAGCTCCAGAAGCTCGTGCGCATGGAGGACGCGCTGCATGCCCGCGTGGTGGGCCAGGACGAGGCGGTGCGGGCGGTGTCGAACGCCATCCGCCGGAGCCGGGCCGGCCTGTCCGACCCCAACCGACCCATCGGTTCCTTCCTCTTCCTCGGTCCCACCGGCGTCGGCAAGACCGAGCTCGCGCGCGCGCTCGCCGAGTTCCTGTTCGACGACGACCGGGCCATGATCCGCATCGACATGGGTGAGTACCAGGAGAAGCACACCGTGTCGCGTCTGGTCGGTGCACCTCCGGGCTACGTGGGCTACGAGGAGGGCGGCCAGCTCACCGAGGCGGTGCGCCGCCGGCCCTATTCGGTGGTCCTGCTCGACGAGCTCGAGAAGGCGCATCCCGACGTCTTCAACATCCTGCTGCAGGTGCTCGAGGACGGGCGGCTCACCGACGGGCAGGGGCGCACGGTGGACTTCACCAACGTGGTGCTGATCATGACGTCGAACCTGGCCGGGGACCCGGCCCAGTTCTTCAAGCCGGAGTTCTACAACCGCATCGACGAGGTCGTGCGCTTCCGGGCCCTCGACAAGAGCGATCTCCGGCGCATCGCCGACATCCAGTTGGAACGCCTCACCGGTCGTCTCGCCGAGCGCCGGCTCGCGCTGGTCGTCACCGACGCGGCCCGCGACTACCTCGCCGAGGCCGGGTACGACCCGCAGTACGGGGCGCGGCCGCTGCGCCGGGTCATCCAGCGCGAGATCGAGGACCCGCTGGCGCTTGCCCTCCTCGAGGGCCGCTACGGCGAGGGTGAGACCGTCACGGTCGACCTGGCCCCGCCGGTGGAGGGAGCGCCGTCGCGCTTGGCCTTGGGCTGACGACTGGCCCGACCGGTTCGTTCGAGTGGTCGGTCGGTTGGTCCAGTGGCTGCACGACTGAAGGAGCGAAACGCAGCGTTACAACCGTCTGCTGCACTTGTCGGCGTGGAAGTGGCGGCGCTCTCCCGTGCGATAGACGAGTTGGCGGCGGTCGATCCCGATGGGCTCGCCGACCAGGCTTCGATCGAGGCGCTCGAACGCGAGCTGACCCGGCTCGAGGCGGTGGTCAGCCGCGCCGTCGCGGCCTTCGACGCGTCGGGGAACTGGTCACCCGAAGGCGCCCGGGACTGCCCTTCCTGGCTCATGACCCGCTGCCACCTCCGGCGCAGTGACGCCAAGCAGCAGCTGCGGCGGGGCCGGCGTCAGCGCCAACTGCCGGCCCTCACCGAAGCATGGTTGGCCGGCAAGGTCACCGGTGCCCATCTGGATCTCGTGGGCGACGTGGGAGGAGACACCACCGCCGAGGCGCTTGCCCGCGACGAAGCCATGCTCGCCGAGCAGGCCGTGCGCCTGCGCTTCAACGACTTCGGCCGGGTCGTCGCCTACTGGCGCCAGATGGCCGATCCCGAGGGCACCGACGCCGACGCCGACCGTCAGCGCGGGAAGAGGGCGGTGTGGCTCGACCAGAGCTATGGCGGGGTCTGGCTCGGCAAACTGGCCCTCGATCCGATCTCCGGTGCCATCGTCGGCGGTGAGATCGAACGGCTCGCCGAGGAGATGTTCCGGGTGGAGTGGGCCGAATTGCGGGACCGGCTCGGTCGCGAGCCGACCGTCGCCGACCTGGAGCGCTCCCCGGCGCAGCGCCGGGCCGACGCCCTGGTGGAGATGGCGACGCGCTCCAAGGCCGCCACCGCTGGGGACAGGCGGCCACTTCCGCTGTTCACGGTCTTCGTCAACTACGAGCTCGTCCACGGTCGCATCTGCGAGCTCGAGGACGGCACGGTCATCGCCCCGGGGACCCTCGACCCGTGGTTGAACGGCGCCGAGTTCGAACGCGCCCTCTTCGCGCCGGACGCCAGGGTCGAAGTGGCCCCTGCCGTCCGGTTCTTCACCGGCGCCACCCGCCGGGCCATCGCGATTCGCGACCGCCGGTGCCGCCATCCCTACTGCGACCGTCCGGCACGGCGGTGCGAAGGGGACCACAAGATCCCCTACTCCCAGGGCGGTCCGACGACGCAGGAGAACGGCCAGCTCATGTGCGGGTTCCACAACCGGTGGCGCAACCAGCCGCCGCCCAAGCGGGAGTGAGCAGCTCCGCTCTCCGGCCTTCTGCCGGCCTGTGCGCCCTTCAGCAGCCGCCCTGGCCGTCGCACACGCAGAATTCGTTTCCCTCCGGATCGGCCATCACGATCCAGCAGCTGCCCAGCTCCTCGATGACCTCGCTCGTCCGGCGCGCCCCGAGCGCCTGTAGCCGCGCCACCGTGGCGGCGATGTCGGGCACCTTCAGATCGAGGTGGACACGGTTCTTCACCGTCTTCGGCTCGGGCACCCTCTGCAGCAGGACATTGGGCCCCGGTCGGCCGGGGGGGACGAGGGCGACGTAGCTGTCGGCCGCACCGGCCCGGTCGTATCCGAGTGCCGCGGCCCAGAAGACGGCCAGCGCTTCCGGGTCGGCGGCGTCGATGGTGACGGTCAGCTCGGGCGGTTCCACTGCAGTCGGGGGGACTCCGGCCGGCTCGCTCACCAGGGGCGATCCTATGGCGGAGCGATCCCGGAGCAGCCCCGGAACAGGGAGGCGCTCCCGGGCCCTGGGCTACAATGCGGCGTAATCCCAGGCCGTTCAGGGAGGAGACGCGCGTGCCCGCAACTGTGGTCGTTGGCACACAGTGGGGCGACGAGGGCAAGGGCAAGCTCACCGACCTGATCGCCAAGGACATGCAGATGGTCGTCCGCTACCAGGGCGGCCACAACGCCGGCCACACCGTGGTGGTCGACGGTACGTCCTTCGCCCTGCAGCTCGTGCCGAGCGGCGTCCTCTACCCCCACATCACGCCCGTGATCGGCAACGGCGTGGTGGTCGACCCGAAGGTGCTCCTCGAGGAGCTCGACACGCTCTCGGGTACCGGCGTCGACGTCAGCCGCATGGTGGTGAGCGGCAACGCGCATCTGATCATGCCGTACCACCAGGAGCTCGACCGGGTCACCGAGCGCTATCTCGGCAAGAACTCGCTCGGCACCACCAAGCGCGGCATCGGGCCGGCCTACGCCGACAAGGCGGCCCGGGTCGGACTGCGCGTACAGGACCTCCTCGACGCCAAGATCTTCCGGCAGAAGCTCGAGGTCGTGCTGAAGGAGAAGAACGCGGTCCTGGCCAAGGTCTACAACCGCCTCCCCATCGACGCCGAGTCGATCGTGGAGCGCTACCTCGACGAGTACGCGCCCCGCATCGCCCCGATGGTCGGTGACACGGTGGGCCTCGTCCACGACGCCCTCGCCGCCGGCGCCAACGTGCTCCTCGAGGGGGCCCAGGCCACCTTCCTCGACCTCGACCACGGCACCTATCCCTTCGTCACCTCCTCCAACCCGGTAGCCGGTGGCGCCTGTACCGGGACCGGGGTCGGGCCCCGCCAGATCGACGCCGTCATCGGCATCGCCAAGGCGTATGTCACCCGCGTCGGCGCCGGGCCGTTCCCCACCGAGGCCCTCGACGAGACCGGTGACGTCCTCGTCGACCGCGGCCACGAGTACGGCACCAACACCGGCCGGCGCCGCCGCACCGGTTGGTTCGACGCCGTCATGCTGCGCCAGGCGGTCCGCCTCAACTCCCTGTCCGAGGTGGCACTCACCAAGCTCGACGTGCTCGACACCTTCGACACGGTCAAGGTCTGCGTCGCCTACGAGGCCGACGGCGAGCGCTACACGCTTCCCCCCTACCACCAGTCCGTGCTGCACCAGGTGACGCCGGTGTTCGAGGAGCTGCCGGGTTGGCGCACGGATCTGTCGGGGGCGACATCGCTGAACGACCTCCCGGCGGCCGCCCGCCAGTACGTGGCCTTCCTCGCCGAGCAGATCGGCGTGCCCATCAAGCTGGTCGGCGTCGGCCCGGGCCGCGAGCAGTTCGTCCGGTTCGCCGCATGACGGGTCCGCGCCCGTGAAGGTCTGCGTC
>DASRBM010000410.1:0-2172 GCA_035653635.1 Acidimicrobiales bacterium
AGCGTGTTGATCTCGCCGTTGTGGGCCAGATAGCGGTAGGGGTGCGCGAGCGGCCACGACGGGAAGGTGTTCGTCGAGAATCGCGAGTGGACGAGAGCCAGACCCGTCTCGAACCGCTCGTCCGACAGGTCGGGGTAGAACTCGCGGAGCTGGTAGCTCGTGAGCATGCCCTTATACACGAGGGTCCGCGCCGACAGCGACGGCATGTAGACGCCGGGCACCTCGTGCTCGACCCGCTTGCGCAGACAGAAGGCGATGCGGTCCACCGCCAGCACGACCACCTCGCCGTCCCCGCCCCTCGGCACGGTGACCGGGGCGACCACCACCTGCCGGATGCGTGGCATGGCCCTTCGGGCGGTGTCCCCCAGATCGGCGTCCACCACGGGGACGTCGCGCCAGGCCACGACTCGGAGGCCCTCCTGATTGGCGATGTCCTCCAGTCGATGTGCCGCCTTGGCCGCGTCGTCGTCCTCGGTCGGCAGGAACACGAGACCGGCGCCATAGGCCCCGGGCTCGGGAAGATCGGTCCCGATGACCTCCCGCAGGAAGCGGTCCGGCATCTGCACGAGGATCCCCGCGCCATCGCCTGTCGACGGCTCCGCCCCGGTCGCCCCCCGGTGGTCGAGGTGCTCCAGGGCCGTCAGGGCGCGCCCGACCATGTCGTGGCTCCGGCGGCCGTGCAGGTCGGCCACCATGGCGATGCCGCAGGCGTCGTGCTCGAAGGCCGGGTCGTACAGCCCCGTCGCCGCCGGACGTGCGGCACCATCGGGGGCCGGGGTCGCGGGCAAGGGGGCAGCCGGGCCGAGCGCGGCGGCAGGTATGGATCTGGTCGTCAACGCGGGTGCTCCTGGTCGGTGCCACACGTGCGTGGCAAGGACGCCGCCCCGGGACGACGCTGGCCCGTTTGCAGCCCTCTTAGGATACATGGCGTGACGCGGCTTCCTTCGAACGGCCGCCCGTGAGCACCCCCGACCGTGCCGACGTGGTCGTCATCGGCGGGGGCACCATCGGTTTGAGCAGCGCCTGGCGGGCATCCCGGCTGGGACTCTCCGTGGTCCTCGCCGATCCCGAACCCGGCCACGGGGCCACCTGGGTCGCCGCCGGCATGCTCGCCCCCGTCACCGAAGTCGCCTACGGCGAAGAAGCCCTGCTCGCCGCCAATCTCGCCTCGGCCCGGCGGTGGCCGGCGTTCGCCGCCGAACTGCAGGCCGTCGCCGGGACCCCCGTCGGTTACCGGGAGTGCGGCACGCTGCTCGTCGCCGTCGACGACGGCGACCGGGCGTGGCTCCAGGAGCTGTACGAGTTCCAGCGGCACCTGGGCCTGCCCGTGACCTGGGAGACGGGTCGGCTGGCCCGGTCCAGGGTGCCGGGTCTCGCCCCGGGGATCCGGGCCGGACTGTGGGCGCCCGACGACAACCAGGTCGACAACCGGGCCCTGATCGGCGCCCTGCTCACCGCACTCGCACGGGCCGGTGTCGTCGTCGTGCCGGAGTCCGTGGCGGAGGTGGCCGTGTCGGCCGGACGGGTGGACGGCGTGGTGCTCCACGGAGAGCGCCGGATAGCCGCATCCGCCGTCGTCCTCGCCGCTGGGTGCCGAAGTGGGTCGGTGGGCGGTTTGCCCCCGGGAGCCGCTCCCGCGGTCCGCCCGGTGAAAGGACAGATCCTGCGGTTGTCGCCGACCCCGGCCGCCCCGCCGCTACCCCACAGCGTGCGTGGCATCGTCGAGGGCGGATCCGTCTACCTGGTCCCCCGCGCCGACGGCTCCGTGGTTCTCGGGGCGACCATGGAGGAGCAGGGCTTCGACACGACCGTGACGGCCGGTGCCGTCTACGAGATGTTGCGCGACGCCCGCCGGGTCGTCCCCGGTGTGTCCGAGATGGTCATCGCCGAGGCTTCGGCCGGGCTTCGCCCCGGTTCGCCGACGAACGGCCCCATCGTCGGGGTCAGCCCCGACGTCGAGGGCCTCGTGGTGGCGACGGGCCATCACCGCAACGGCATCCTCCTCACACCGCTCACCGCTGAAGCCGTGGCCGCGCTCCTCACCGGCGGATCTGCGCCCCCCGAGCTCGCGCCGTTCCGGCCGGGTCCCGCGAACCACCGGGAACACGACGGCGCCGGTCGGGCGGGACGGGTCCCGGTGGCGCGGCCGGTGGAGCCGTCCGCGGGTGCAAC
>DASRBM010000411.1:0-2963 GCA_035653635.1 Acidimicrobiales bacterium
GAGCGCACTGCCGGGAGCTCGCTGAAAACCGGCGCTGAGCAGGGCCGGTGACGTCTTGGTAACGCCGTCCCCGCGTCACCGATGTCGCTGGTGACCTTTTGGTGACATGCACTGGCGAGGATCGCCGGCGAGGAGTGCGGCGAGTTCGCCGGCGAACACTCGACGAGGCCCGTCGCGGGCCGCGGTGACGGCCCGCCAGCGATCCGTCTGTTCACGCCCGGGTGCAAGCCCGGCCGACAAGGAGGGGCCATGACCCTTCGCCTGGTGTCCGACGACGGGAACTCCGCGGAGCTCCCGCTGGTGCTCTCCGTGGAGGAGGCGGCGAGGATCCTGCGCATCGGCCGCAGCGCCGCCTACGAGCAGGCCCGTATCTTCCGGGCCACCGCCGGCCGGGAGGGCCTGCCCGTCATCGCCATCGGCCGGAGCCTGCGGGTGCCGCGAGCGGCGCTGCTCGACCTGCTCGAGACCGGCTGTCCCAGGAACAAGGACGCCTCGTGAGAAGCAGGCTTTTTCGCGCTCGCTCCTGCGTCACCACCGTCCTGATGACCGCAGCCTCCAACCCCACCGTCCCCCACGACCTCCCCCTGAGCGACGCCGATGACCCCCTCCTCGCCCTTCCCGAACCGACCGCCAGACACCACTGCACCCAAGGGTGCCCGTCCGGGTGGTTCGCCGCCATGGTGATGGGTCTGGTGAAGATGGCGCCCGACGGCTGGGCCTACTACGCCACCGAGATCGCCGACGGGCGCGAGGACTACTTCGCCCGAGAGGAACGCGGGTGCTGGCTCGGACGCGGCGCCGAGCACATCGGGCTGTCCGGCCAGGTCGATGCCCTCGGGCTCGAACGCCTCTTTGCCGGGGCCCGCCATCCCACCACCGACTCGGCCCTCGGCCGACCCTTCGGCACCGGCAAGTCGGCCGTCGCCGGCTACGCCCTGTCGTTCTCGCCCCCCAAGTCGGTGAGCGTGGTGTGGGCCCTCGGCGACGACGAGATCGCCGGGCAGGTCCGCGCCGGCCACGACGCAGCGGTTCGGGCTGCTGTGTCCTACCTGGAGCGACACGCCGCGTTCACGAGGAGGGGCAGAGCCGGCGTCTTTCAGACCGACACCCGCGGGCTTCTCGGCGCGGTGTTCGTCCACCGGACCTCGAGAGCGCTCGATCCCCAGCTCCACACCCATGTCCTTCTGTCCAACAAGGTCCAAGACGCCACTGACGGGGCCTGGCTGGCCCTCGACGGCAGCGAGCTCTACACGAACCAGAAGGCGGCCGGCATGCTCTACAAGGCGGCGCTGCGGGCCGAGCTCAGCGCCAGGCTCGGGCTGTCGTGGACGGCGGTCGACGAAAACGGCATCGCCGAGATCGACGGGGTGCCGAAAGCGCTCCTCGAGCACTGGTCGACCAGGCGCAAGGAGGTGACGACGGCCGCCAAGGTGCTCATCGCCGAACGGGAACAGGCCCTCGGCCGACGCCTCACCAACCCCGAGCGCACCGAGGCCCACCAGCTCGCCGCCTACCGCACCCGGGGGGCCAAGGGCACCGAGACCCATGCCACGGCCGAGCTGCGGGCCGGCTGGCGCCAGGAGGCCGAGGCCCTCGGGCTCGGTCCCGAGCGGTGGATGGAGGCCGTCCTCGCTCCGCCCGCAGCCCGCCGGCTCGCGCCGGGCACGGAGACGCTCCTCGAGCGGGCGCGGGTGGTGTTGCAGGAGAGCTCGTCGACCTGGCGGCGAGCCGAGGCGGTGGAGGTGATGAGCACCCTCCTCGAACACCGAGCGCTCGAGAACCCGAGCGCCCTGCGCATGGTCGAGGCCGTCGAGCTCGCCACCGAGGCCCTGCTCGCGTCGCGCGGGGTGCTGTCGCTGGCCGTGCCGCCGGTGGTGGAGGAGCTGGCCGAGCACCTTCGCCGAGACGGGCTTCCCACCCACTGCCACCACGGGGCCACCCGGTACTCGACCGAGGAGACCCTCCGGCGGGAGACCGAGGTGCTCGAGATCGCGGCACGCGGAGCTGCGGCGCGCCGGGCCGTGGTGGACGCCTGTGACCTCGAGCGACGGCTGGCCGTGGCCGGACTGGGAGAAGACCAGGCCGCGGCGGTGCGCCGGATGTGTCTCGGCGGTGAGGCGCTGTGCTGTGTCACCGGGCCGGCCGGAGCGGGAAAGACCCGCATGCTGGCGGTGGCCACCGGGGCCTTCGAGGCGGCCGGGCACCAGGTGCTGGGGCTCGCCCCTTCGGCCCGCGCCGCGGCGGTGCTCAAGGTGGAGGCGGCCATGGCCAGTGACACCCTGGCCCGCTTCCTGCTGCGCGCCGAGGCCGGTTCGGTTGATCTGCGGGCGGGGGACGTGGTGGTGCTCGACGAGGCCACCATGGCGAGCAGTGCCGATCTGGCCCGCCTGGTGCGCCTGGTGGACGGCAAGAGCGCCAAGCTCGTGGCCATCGGCGATCCGGCCCAGCTCGGGGCGGTGGGTGCCGGCGGGCTGTTCGCCACCTTGGCCACCGACACCCGAGCAGAAGCCCTCGGGCTTCCCCGGCGCTTTCTCCACGCCTGGGAGAAGACCACCGTGCTCCAGCTCCGGGCCCGGGACCAGCAGGTCGTCGAGGCCTACACCCTGCACAACCGCATCACCGACGCCGGACGCGACGACGCCGTCGACAAAGCCTTCGCCCACTGGCAGGCGGCCCGGGCCGAGGGCGCCTCGGTGCTGCTGCTCGCCTCCGACCACGAAACGGTCGACGCCCTCAACGACGCCGTGCGCGCGGCGCGGGCACAAGCGGGGGAGGTCGAAGAGCGAGGACTCGTGTGCCGAGGCCAGTTGGTCGGAGTGGGCGACGAGGTGGTGACGCTTCGAAACGACCGCACGCTGACCACGACGAAAGGGGAGTGGGTGCGAAACGGCGAGCGCTGGAGCGTGGTCGACCGCACCGACCATGCGCTCCTGCTCTCCCACGCCGAAGGTCGGGGCGAGCTG
>DASRBM010000412.1:0-6302 GCA_035653635.1 Acidimicrobiales bacterium
CGGGCCATGATCGACGATCCCGTCGGTGTCACCCCCGAGCTGTGGTCGACCATGGCGGAGCTCGGCTGGCTCGGCGTGGTGGCGCCCGAGTCGGTCGGCGGCCTCGGCCTCGGCCTCGTCGACGTGGTCGTGCTGCAGGAGGAGCTGGGCAAGCTCCCCTTCCCGGGCCCCTTCGTGTCCTCCGCGCTCGGCGCCACCCTCGCCGCCACCCGTCTCGGGGTGGCCGACGAGCTCGTCGCCGACCTGGTGTCGGGGGCAAAACGCGGCACCATCGCGGTGGAGGAGCCGGGACACGGCGACCCGCTCGGCTCGATCCGCACCACGGCCAAGCCCGACGGCGACGGCTACCTCCTCACCGGGACGAAGCCCCTCGTGCTCGACGGCGCCGGTGCCGATTGGGCGCTGGTGGTGGCCGACGACGGCGAGGGGCTCGGCACCTTCCTCGTCGAGTCGCCGGCCGGCGAGCCGGTACCGGGTCTCGACGTCACCCGCAAGCTTGCCCGCCTCGACCTGCAGGGACGCCCGGCGCGGCGGGTGGGCCCGGCCGGTGACCACAGCGCCATCTGGCGTCGGGTCGTCGACGACCTCGACGTCGCCCTGTGCGCCGAGCTCGTCGGCACCTCGGAGCGGGCCCTCGAGCTCGCCGTCGAGTACGCCAAGGTGCGGGTGCAGTTCGACCGGCCGATCGCCACCTTCCAGGCCATCAAGCACAAGGCGGCCGAGATGCTCCATCACGTGGAGCTCGCCCGCGTCGGCACCCACTACGCGGCCTGGGCCGCCGACACCGACAGCCCCGAGCGCGAGCGAGCCGTCGCCATGTGCAAGGGCTACGCCGGCGAGGCGGCGGTGGCCGTCACCGCCGAGTCGATCCAGATCCACGGCGGCGTGGGCTTCACCTGGGACGTCGACTGCCACCTGCTCTACCGGCGGGCCAAGCAGGACGACCTGCTGTTCGGCTCGCAGGGCTGGCAGCGCCAGCGCCTCGCCTCGCTCCTGCTCGACTGAGCCGGCGACGCTCAGGCGTCGGCCGTGTGGCCCACCAGCTGCTCGCGCAGGCGTGGCTTCAGCACCTTGCCCGTGGCGTTGCGGGGAAGCTCGTCGGTTACTTCGATCCGCCGCGGCACCTTGTAGTCGGCCAGGCGTCCGGCGCAGTGCTCGCGGATGTCGTCGACCGTGGCTTTCGCGTCCGGTGACAGCACGACCACGGCGGCCACGTCCTCGCCGAGCACCGTGTGCGGGACGCCCACCACGGCCGCTTCCACCACGTCGGGATGGTCGAGCAGCACCGACTCCACGTCGACCGCATGCACGTTGTTGCCGCCGCGGATGATGATGTCCTTCTTCCGGCCGACGATGTAGAGATAGCCATCGCCGTCGAGCCGGCCCAGGTCCCCGGTGTGCAGCCAGCCGCCCTGCCACGTCGCGGCGGTGGCCTCGGGGTTGCGGTAGTACTCGCGCTCGCGTCCGGGCATGCGCAGCAGGACCTCACCCACCTCGCCCGGCCCGACGTCCTCGCCTTCCTCGTCGACGAAGCGGACCTCGAGCGGCGGCATGGGCTGGCCGACCGAGCCGATGCGCTTGAGCGACTCGCCCTTCGGCATGGCGCAGTAGGCGGCGCCGGCCTCGGTCATGCCGTAGCTGTTGGACACGGCCGCCTCGGGCATGCGCTCCTGCATGGTGCGCAGGGTGGCCGGGGCGAGTGGCGCGCTGCCGATGGCGCACAGCTCGATGGAGGTGAGGTCGGCCTCGTCGAAGTCGGGGTGGGCCACGAGCAGCTGGGCCATCGACGGCACGAGGAACACGAACTGGGGACGCAGTTCCTGCACGACCTGCAGCCACCGCCCGGCGTCGAAGCGGGGCTGGTAGACGCCCATCAGGCCGAGCTGCATGGGGTTGTAGATGAAGCCGATGCCGGCGAAGGTGAACAGCGGGCTCGAGTGGAGCCAGCATCCACCGGAGAAGTGCGGGTTGGGCTCGCCGGGGATGAGGGCGACGCTGCGGTGGCGGATGGCGACGCCCTTCGGCATGCCGGTCGTGCCCGACGTGTAGAGGATGTCGGCGAGGTCCTCGGGACCGAGGGCGACCTGGTAGGCGGAGGTGTCGTCACAGGCCACCGTGTCGCCCCACGACCAGGCGGGTTCGCCCGTCTCTTCGGACAGCGGCGCCTCGAGCACGTGATCGATGCACGGCAGCTCCCGCTCGAGCTCGCGGGCCATGGGCGCGCGGCTCGCGTCGGTGAGGACGGCCCGCACCTCGGCGTGGCCGAGGAGGGTGTGCAGCTCCTTGTCCGACAGGCGGTTGTTGGTGGGCACCGCCACCGCGCCGGCCTTGTGGACGGCGGAATAGGCCACCATGAAGCGCAGGGCCTCGGCCGCCTCGAGGTAGAGCGACACCCGGTCGCCCTTGCGCACGCCGAGATCGGTGAGGGCACGGGCGAGGCGGTTCGACTCGGCCTCCCACTGCGCGAACGTCATCTGGCCGCCGTCCACGACGCGGTACCCGGTCGTGTCGGGGAAGGCGCCGGCCATGGCCCGGAGGTGATCGGTGAGCAGCGCCATGCTCAGAACCCGTCGAGGTTCGCCGTGCGCCGGGCGAACCGCCAGCCGTCGGGTGTGCGCACGAGCTCGTCGCGGTAGCGGCCCGACTGCTGCAAGGCGGTCACCCGCTCTTTCGGGGGGCTGTCCGGCTTGGGGCGCTGCAGCACCATCACCGTGACGTCCTGCACGGCCCGGTCACCGTCGATGGTGATGATGGGGTCGACGGTGACGTGGACCACTCCGTAGGGCGTGCTCCGGCACATCTGGGCCAGCCCGTCGCGGCCCTTCACCTCCATGAGACCGGGCACCTCCATGATCCCGTCTTCGGTGAAGTTCCCGGCGAAGGCTTCGGCGTCGCCGTCGTCGAAGCAGCGGTTGTAGCGCGCCGTCAGCTCGCGGATGGCGAGATAGTCGACGAGCCGCTGGGTCTCGGGGTCCACGATCCGGCTCCTCCTCGCCTGCTGCCGCCAGTCGCACCGGGCGGTCGAGAGCCCGGCGCCGGGTAGCTGACGATAGCGCGACAGGGGCGTTCTCCGACACCGGCGTCAGGTTCGGAAATGGGGCCGCGGAGCGGCCCGGTATCTTCGGGCGTTCGTGAACCCCTTCGCCGCGCTCGGCCGCTTCGCCGTCCGTTTCCGCTGGCTCGTCCTGGTGGTGTGGCTGGTCGGCGCCCCGCTGGCGGCCGGGTCGTTGCCCTCGCTCAGCAGTGTGGCGAAGAACGACAACACCGCCTTCCTTCCGGCCGGCGCCCCGAGTCAGCGGGCGGCCGACCTGGCCCAGCCCTTCACCCCGAAGGACGTCGGGAGCGCCCTCCTCGTCGCCGTGTCCGACGCCGGTCCGCTCACCGCTGCCGACCAGGCCGCCATGTCCCGGGCCGAATCTGCCATCGCCGGCCTGCCGGTCGTGTCGAGCGTGCAGGACCAGGGCCTGTCGGCCGACGGCCAGGCCGCCCGGGCCCGCATCGAGCTGCGGGTGGCGCCCTTCAGCAATGGGAGCAAGGCCACCGGGGCCGTGGACGACATGCGCCGAGCGGCGGCGGAGGCCGGCGCGCCTGCGGGCATGCAGCTGCACCTGACCGGCACCGTGCCCACCAACGTCGACGACCAGCGGGCCGCCAACCGGAGCCGGGGAGCGACCCAGCAGGCGGCCGTGCTCTTCATCATCGTGCTGCTGCTGCTCGTGTTCCGGGCGCTGCTCGCCCCGCTCGTGACCCTGCTCCCGGCCGCCCTCGGGCTGGTGCTCGCCGGACCGGTCATCGCCGAGGCCACCCACATCGGCGTGCAGGTGTCGGACCTGTTGCAGCTGCTCCTCGTCGTGCTCGTCCTCGGCGCGGGCACCGACTACGGCCTGTTCCTCATCTTCCGCATGCGCGAGGAACTGCGCGCCGGGCGCCCGCCGAAGGAGGCGGTGGTCGTGTCGGTGACCCGGGTGGGCGAGTCGATCACGTTCTCCGCCCTCACCGTCATCGCCGCACTCGTGAGCCTGCTGCTCGCAAGCTTCGGTCTCTACAAGGGACTCGGGCCCGGGCTCGCCATCGGCGTCGCCTGCTGCCTTCTGGCCGACCTCACCCTGCTCCCGGCCCTGCTCGCCATCTTCGGCCGGGCCGTGTTCTGGCCCACCAGGCCCCGGCCCGGTCAGGAGAGCGGCGGTTTCTGGGGGGCGGTGGCGGGCCGGGTGGTGCGCCACCCCGTGCCCACCCTCGTCTCCGGCCTCGTCGTCTTCGGCGGCCTGGCGTCGGCCATGGTCGCCTTCACGACCGGCGGCTTCGGGACGCCGACGGTGTCGTCGACGAGCGACTCGGCCACCGGCACGAAGGCCCTGACCGCGCACTTCGCCGCGGCCCAGGCCAATCCGACCGACTTCCTCTTCCGCTTCGACCAACCGGTGTGGACGCACGCCGGCGATCTCGCCGTCATCGGACACGACCTCACGCGGTCGGGCAGGTTCCGCAGCGTGGCCGGCCCGCTCGACCCGAACGGCGGTTCGGCGGGATTCACCCCGGCACAGGTCACCGCGTTGTACGCCGCCCTCGGGCCGCCGCAGCAGCTGCCGAACACACAACCGGTGACGGGGCCGGCGAGCACGGTCCCGCTCGGCGTCTACGAGGGCTACCGCGCCACCCAGATCTTCGTCAGCCCCGACGGGCGCACGGCGCAGTTCTTCACGTCCCTCGTCGCCGGGGACCCGGCCGGCAACGCGGCCATCCACTCGGTGCCGGCGCTGCGCGTGCTGTCGGACCACATCGCCGGCCAGGTGCATGCCGCGCAGTGGGGCGTCTACGGCGAGGCGCCGGCGCTCTCGGACGTGGCGTCGGTCTCGTCCCACGACCTCGTCAAGATCATCCCGATCCTGCTCGTGATCCTCGGCGCACTGCTCGCCATCGTGCTGCGCAGCATCCTGGCGCCGACGTACCTGGTGCTGAGCGTGGGGCTGTCCTACCTGGCGTCGCTCGGTTTCGCCGTGCTCGTCTTCTCGGTGATCGGCGGCCAGAACGGGATCAACTTCGTCCTCCCGTTCTTCATGTTCATCTTCATCATGGCGCTCGGGGAGGACTACAACATCCTCGTCATGAGCCGCATCCGCGAGGAGGCGCACGACCTCCACCTGCGCGACGCGGTGCGCCGGGCAGTGCAGCGCACGGGCACCACGGTCACCTCGGCGGGGCTGATCCTGGCCGGCACGTTCGCGGTGCTGACCGTGGCAGGCGGGTCGCAGGTCGAGGAGATCGGGATCGGGCTGGCGGTAGGGGTGCTGCTCGACACGTTCCTCGTGCGCACCCTGCTCGTGCCTTCGATGGTCGTGCTCATCGGGCGCTGGAACTGGTGGCCGTCCCACCTCTTCTTCGAGGAGAAGGGCACGGACCGGCTCTTCGCCGAGGACGTGGCGACGCCCGACGCCCTACCGGGCGTCCGCTGATCCCTCGCCGCCGGCGCGGTCGGCGGCCCCGGCGCTGAAGACGTCGAGCAGCGCCGCGTCGCACTTCGGACAGCGCGTGACCGGTGCCCTGGCCATGCCGTCGCACTCCTCGCAGAACAGGACCCTTCCGTGCGAGCTGTGCAGCTCCCACAGGCCCGAGAAGTGGCTCTGCTGCCAGCGCCCGGTGAACAGGGCTCTGCTCGCCTGTCGGTGGTCGGCTGAGGCGGCGAAGCGCCTGGCGTCCTCGATCGTGCGCCAGAAGGCGAGCAGGGTGATGCTGTCGTTGGCGAAGAAGCTGTAGCGCCGGAGGAATCCGGGCGCCTCCGCCAGCTGGTTCATGAGGGGGACGGCCGCGTCCCAGAAGTGCCTGGCCCCCTCCTCCTTCGTGAAGGTGGCCTGGAGCAGGAGGATGGCCCCGGCCCCCTCCGGTCCGATCGCCCCCTCGGGCCCCTCCTGGGTGATGAACATGGTCGGGGCCACCGTCATCGCCGGGATGGCCTCCATCGCCGCCATCGCCTCGGCGTGCGGGGGGAAGAACTGCACCGTCGTCATGGGGCCACCTCCGCCCTGTTCGGACTGGTCCGAGTAGAATCTGATTCAATACAGTCGAACTAGGGTCAATATACGGGTGACGGCCGGCCAGGTCAAGGGGTCGAAGGGTGAGGAAGGCCGCCGCTCGTACCGGTCGGCGGTGCGCGAGGAACAGGCCGCGGCAACCCGGGCACGGATCGTCGAGGCGGCGGCCGAGCTCTTCGGGGCCGACGGCTACGGCCGGGTCACCATCCGGAGGATCGCCGAGCACGCCGGTGTGGCGCCCGACACCGTCTACGCCATCTTCGGCTCGAAGAT
>DASRBM010000413.1:0-9354 GCA_035653635.1 Acidimicrobiales bacterium
AGGAGGCGATCGGACAGCCCGAGGGCTCCTGGGTCCACTACGGCCTCACCTCCTCCGACGTCGTCGACACCGCCCTGTGCGCCACCCTGGTGCAGGCCGCCGACCTGCTGCTGCAGGCCTCCGACGGGCTGGTGTCGGTCCTGAAGCGCAGAGCGGCCGAGTTCATCGAGGCACCCATGGCCGGCCGCACCCACGGCATGCAGGCCGAGCCCACCACCTTCGGGGCCAAGCTGGCCCTGTGGTGCCTGCAGGCCGACCGCGACCGCCAGCGACTGCGGACGGCGCGCCAGCGCATCGCCGTGGGCAAGCTGTCGGGCGCCGTCGGCACGTACTCGAACATCGACCCCCGGGTGGAGCACCACGTGTGCCGCAATCTCGGTCTGGTGCCGGTGCCGGCGACGCAGGTCATCGCCCGGGACCGCCACGCCGAGCTGCTGTACGCCTGCGCCTCGGTGGGCGCCACCGTCGAGATGATCGCCACCGAGATCCGCCACCTGGCCCGCTCCGAGGTCGGCGAGGCGGAGGAGCCCTTCGGCTCGGGCCAGAAGGGCTCGTCGGCCATGCCCCACAAGCGCAACCCGATCCTGTCGGAGCGCCTGACCGGCCTCGCCCGGGTGCTGCGGGGCTACCTGCAACCGGGGCTCGAGAACGTGGCCCTGTGGCACGAGCGCGACATCTCGCACAGCTCGGTGGAGCGGGTGGTCCTCCCCGACGCCTGCCTGCTCGCCTACTACGTGCTGCGGCGGGCGACGGGCCTGATCGACGGCCTGGTGGTCCACACGACCCGGATGCGGGCCAATCTCATCGAGTCGTCCCTCGGCCTCGTCTTCAGCCAGGCCGTGCTCCTGGCCCTGGTCGACTCCGGCCTGAGCCGGGACACCGCATACCGCATCGTGCAGCGCGACGCCCGCATAGCCTGGGCCGAAGGGCGGTCCCTGCGGTCGGTGCTCGAGGATGATCCCGAGGTGCAGCTCGACGGAGCGGCGCTGGAGGAGGCCTTCAGCCTGAAGCGGGCGCTGCGCCACGTCTACCGGTTCCTCGAGGCACTTCAGGAGGTCGAAGGGTGAGCCTGACGCTCGTCAACAGCGGCAAGGTGCGCGAGCTGTACGCGGTCGGCGACGACCGCCTCCTCATGGTGGCGTCCGACCGGATGTCCGCCTTCGACGTGATCATGGCCGAGCCCATCCCCGACAAGGGACGGGTGCTGACGGCCATGACGGTGCACTGGCTCGACGTGCTGTCCGATCTTGCTCCGAGCCATCTGATCACGGCCGACCCCGCCGGAATGCCGGCGGAGGCCGCCGAGGTCGGGGACATCGCCGGCCGGGCCATGCTCGTGCGCAAGGCCGACATGCTGCCCATCGAGTGCATCGTGCGCGGTTATCTGGCCGGTTCGGGTTGGAAGGAGTACCAGAAGTCGGGGACGCTCCACGGCATGGCGCTCCCGACCGGTCTGCAGCAGGCCGACCGCCTGCCCGAGCCGATGTTCACCCCTTCGACGAAGGCGACCGAGGGGCACGACGAGAACATCTCGTACGACCAGGCCGTGGATCTCGTGGGCAAGGAGCTCGCGTCCGCTGCCCGGGACCTGTGCGTGGAGGCCTATCGCCGGGCCCACGCCGCCGCCGAGGAACAGGGCATCATCGTGGCCGACACCAAGTTCGAGCTCGGCATCATCGACGGGCGTCTGGCCATCTGCGACGAGGTGCTCACCCCCGACTCGTCGCGCTTCTGGCCCGCCGACCAGTGGCAGCCCGGTACCAACCCCCCGTCCTACGACAAGCAGCCGCTGCGCGACTGGCTCGAGAACAGCGGGTGGGACAAGACCCCGCCGCCTCCGTCGCTGCCACCTGAGATCGTGACCGAGACGAGCGAGCGCTACATCGCCGGCTACGAGCGCATCTGCGGCAAGCGTCTGGCCGACTGGTACGGGGCGAAGGGCTGACGCCGGTGCGCCACGACGTCCTCGTCGAGGTCCGCCTGCGGCCCGGCATCGCCGACCCGCAGGGCGCCACCATCGAACGCGCCCTGCCCGCCCTCGGCTTCAGCGGGGTGGAGGGGGTGCGCGTCGGCAAGGCCATCCGCTTCACGGTGGAGGCACCCGACGAGGCCGCCGCCCGCGAGCTGGCGGCGAAGATGGCCGACCGGCTGCTCGCCAATCCCGTCATCGAGGACGCGGAGATCACGGTGCTCGGCGCCAAGGACGACACCGCCAAGGACGACACCGCCAAGGGTGCAAAGGCCGGTGGCGCCCGGTGAGCACCCGTATCGGGGTCGTCGTCTTCCCCGGCAGCAACTGCGAGCACGACGTGGTGCGTGCCCTGCAGGTGGTCGGGGGCGCCGAGGCGGAGCTGCTGTGGCACGGCGACGACCGGGTGGGCGACGTCGACGCGGTGGTGCTGCCGGGTGGGTTCGCCCACGGCGACTACCTCCGCCCTGGTGCCATTGCCCGGTTCTCGCCGGTCATGGCCGCCATCGCCCGGTACGCGGCCGACGGGGGACCCGTGGTCGGGATCTGCAACGGCTTCCAGGTGCTGACGGAGGCGGGCCTGCTGCCCGGCGCGCTCCAGAAGAACGCGGGGCTGCGCTTCCTGTGCACCACGGTGCCGGTGA
The DNA here is from genome assembly GCA_035653635.1 of Acidimicrobiales bacterium. Lineage (GTDB taxonomy): Bacteria > Actinomycetota > Acidimicrobiia > Acidimicrobiales > UBA8190 > DASRBM01. The sequence continues at coordinate 2,614 of DASRBM010000413.1, forward strand.
CGGTGAGCTCGACCCGCAGCGTCCTCACCGCCGGCGTCGCCGACGGCACCGAGCTCCAGCTGCCCATCAACCACTTCGAGGGCAACTACACCTGTGACGACCGGACGCTCGCGCAGCTGCGCGACGAGGACCGTGTCGTCCTGCGCTACGCGCGCAACCCCAACGGCTCGGTCGACGACATCGCCGGCGTGTGCAACGAGGCCGGCAACGTGGTGGGGCTGATGCCGCACCCCGAACGCGCCTGTGATCCGCTCACCGGCGCCACCGACGGCACCGCGCTGCTGCGGGGGCTGGTCGACGCGGCCAGCCGCACGCTCACTCGGCCCGGCTGATCCCCGCCCGGGCCAGCACCGCGGCGGGGACGCCCGCCGCCCGCCAGGCGTTGTAGCCGATGCCCTTGCGCTCGCCGTAGCCCTTCGCCACCTTGACGAAGGCCTTCTCCAGGGCGGCCAGGTCCTCGACCACCTGCAGCCGGCCGAGCTCGTCCTGGAGGTCCGACTGCTCCTGGAGCAGGTGCAGTCGCGACAGGGGATCGGCTTCGGCGAGCTGTGCCTTCACCGCCGTCAGCCGGCGCTTGATCGACTCCGGCGTGCGCTTGCGCCCGCGACGGGGGCGCTGGTGCTCGATGGCCTCGAGGTAGCGGCGCACGGCGCGCCCCTCCTCGCGACCCTTCGCCAGTGCCTCCTTGTGCTCCGCCGACATGGGCGGCCGCTTGCGCGGCCTCGCCACCGCCATGGAGTCGAGTATGACCGGCTGGTCGAGCACCATGCAACGGAAAATACCAGGCTCCATTTCGGCATTTTCCCGCAGCAAAAATGACCCATATTCGGACAGGTCATTTCCCTGTTCCGCCGCTATGGCCCCGCACCCTCCCGCCGCTCGCGGCAACGGCCCGCGGACAGACCCCACCCGGCTTGACCTGCACCGATGCGGAGCCCGTCCCGCTCCGAAGGTGGACCGTCAGATGGGGCGCGCAGGGCGCCGAGGCGACGATCGCCCCGTCGGCAATCACGGTGTATCCGTCGGGATAGACCGCGGCCGGAGTCTCGATGACGGTGACCGAGTTTGGGGAGAAGACACCGCCCCGCGGAGCGCGGTCGGTCCACGACACCCGCAGCACGCGGGACCCCTCGTCGTAGGAGACGGCCGTCGGGGTCCCGGCCACCACGGACGGGTACGGCCGAACGAGCGCGTCCACCACGGCACTGTTCGCGTTCGACACGACGGGAGGACCGGAGCGGGACCGGATCAGGCTGTCGGATCCCGGCGCCCCACAGCAGTCGTCGAAGGCCCAGTAGGCCCACGGCACCATGGCCCGGTCGAGGGCGTCGGCCTGGGCCGCGATGGCCGATCCGTCGCTCGTCGCCCCCCATTCGGACTCGACCAGCGCGCCGCCCCGGGAGCCGGACCACTCGATGGCGCGGGCGGCGGACGGGTCGGTGCCGCCGGGCGACGTGCCCCCGCCCCGGCCCGCCGTCCCGGTCACCGACCCGTAGCCGTGGAAGCTCAACCCACCGGCCGGGTCCCCGCCCGGCAAGGGAAGCGACACCGGCACCGACCCACCGTCGAACTGGAGGAAGGGCTCCTCGAACACGAGATGCGTCCGGTCGGCGCTGCGAATGGCGTGGTCGGCGACGGCGTAGAAGGGCGCCAGCTCCGACGCCTGCAGGGCCGCGCAGCCGTCACCGCTGTCGCACGACGACGCGTCGGTCCCGGGCCACGGTTCGTTGAGCACGTCGTAGCCGAGCAGCGACGGCACCGACGCGAACGTCGACGCCGCCGCGCGCAGGAGCGTGGCGTCGTCCTGCTGCAGCCCCGCACCGCCGGGCCCGGCACGGTCCTGCCAGAAGCTGGCGAAGGCCTGGGCGACGGCTGGGTTCTGGTACTCGTCGGGGAACGGCCGGGGCGCGTCGGAGGCGCCGCCGGTCACCGTCATCCACGGCGGGAATCCGTCCATGCCGGGGAAGGACGGCCCCCAGCCGTCCTGGTGGAAGTCGAGGAGGGTGAGGATGCCGTGGCGTCCGAGGTCCACGGCCACGGTGCGCAGCTGGTCGAGATAGTCCGTGTCGATCTGTCCCGGTGCCGGCATGGCGGCCGACGCCATGACGCCCAGACGCACGAGCGCGAAGCCGTTGTCGGCCAGCCAGGCGGCGTCCTCGTCGGTGAAGCCGAAGGCGGCGGGGTCCCAGGGCGCCGACTTCACCACCTCGTCGACCCCGTGGGGCAGGAGGACCCGGCCGGCGGCATCGGTCAGCCAGCGGCCGGCGTGGCCGACGGGCCACACCGGGGCGGCGGCGGTCGCCGACAGTGACGGCCCGTCGTTGTTGCCGCCCGAACCGGTCGCGGGGCCCGACGAGCTGCAGCCGGCCACGAGCACACCCGTCACCAGGGCGCAGGCGACCAGCACGGCCCCGGCCGGCGCACGCCCCGTCATGTCGGCCCGACATGCCCGGTTGCGCCGACTCCGACACCGCTCCGGGGCTCCCTTCGTCCCCGGCGGCGCACGGTACGGTGAGCGGCGTGCCCGACGATGCGTCCGACGCCACCGCCGCGCCCGCCGAGGAGCACATCCACCGGGCGCTCGGGCTGACCGACGACGAAGCCGCCCGTATCGCCGAGATCCTCGGCCGGCCGCCCAACCATCTGGAACTGGCCATGTACGCGGTGATGTGGAGCGAGCACTGCTCCTACAAATCGTCGCGGCTGCACCTGCGGCGCCTTCCCACCGAGGGGCCCGGCGTCCTCGTCGGCCCGGGCGAGAACGCCGGCGTGGTCGACGCCGGCGACGGCATCGCCGTGGCCGTGCGCATCGAGAGCCACAACCACCCCTCCGCGGTGGAGCCGTACCAGGGTGCGGCAACCGGCGTCGGCGGCATCCTGCGCGACATCTTCACCATGGGGGCCCGGCCCATCGCGCTCATGGATCCGCTCTTCTTCGGCCCCCTCGACGACGCCCGTAACCGGTGGCTCGTCGAAGGGGTGGTGGCCGGCATCTCGGGCTACGGCAACTCGGTGGGCGTGCCGACCGTGGGCGGCGAGCTGACGTTCTCGCCGAGCTACTCGCGCAATCCGCTCGTGAACGTGTTCTGTCTCGGGGTCATGCCGAAGGACCGGCTCGTCCTCGGCCGCGCCACCGGCGCCGGCAACCTCGCCGTGCTCCTCGGCTCCACCACCGGACGCGACGGCATCGGCGGGGTGAGCGTGCTCGCGTCCGCCGGCTTCGGCGCCGGGGACGAGGGCGACGCGGCCAAGCGCCCGAGCGTGCAGGTGGGCGACCCCTTCGAGGAGAAGCGGCTCATCGAGGCCTGCCTGGAGCTGCTCGACCGGCACCTCGTCGTCGGCATCCAGGACCTCGGTGGCGCCGGCCTGGCCTGCGCCACGTCCGAGACGGCGGGGCGGGCGGGCATGGGGATGGACGTCGACGTGTCGGCCGTGCCCCGGCGCGAGCCGGGCATGGAGCCCTTCGAGGTGATGACCTCCGAGAGCCAGGAGCGCATGCTCGCCATCGTCACCCCCGCCGACCTCGCGGCCGTACAGGAGGTGTGCACGCGCTGGGAGGTGCGGGCCACCGTCGTCGGCACCGTCACCGAGCCCGACGCCGCTGGCGTCGGCCGCCTCCGCATCTTCGACCGGCCCGGCGGGACCGTGCTCGCCGACATGCCGGCCGCGTCGCTGTCGGACGACGCGCCGCTCTACGACCGGCCCATGGCGCCCCCGTCCGACCTCGAGGAGCGCCGCGCCCAGGATCCGCTCGCCATAGCGGCGCCGGTCGACTGCGCGCCCGATGTGCTCGCCATGATCGCCGACACGTCGTGGGTGTGGCGCCAGTACGACCACATGCTGTTCCTGAACACGGTGGAGGGCCCGGGCGGCGACGCCGCCGTGCTGCGCCTGGCGGCTCCCGGCCTGCCGCCGAGCGAGCGCGCCCTGGCCCTGTCGGCCGACTCCAATCCCACCTGGTGCGCCGCCGACCCCCGCCGGGGCACGGCCGCCACCGTGGCCGAGTCCGCCGTCAACGTGGCCTGCGCCGGTGCGCGACCCGTCGCCCTCGTCAACTGCCTCAACTTCGGCAATCCCGAGCACCCCGAGGTGATGTGGCAGCTGTCGGAGTCGGTCGACGGCATGGCCGAGGCCTGCGGCGCCCTGGGGCTGCCCGTCATCGGCGGCAACGTGTCGCTCTACAACGAGAGCGGCGGCATCGACATCGATCCCACGCCGGTGGTGGCCGTCCTCGGTCTGGTCGACCGCCTGGCGCGCAAGCCCCCCGGCGCCCGTCTGCGCCCGGCCGACAGCGTGGTGCTGCTCGGGACCGGTGACCGCGCCCTGGCCGGATCGCGCTGGGCCGTGGAACGCCACCGCCACCGTGGTGGCGAGCTGTTCGATCTCGACCTCGGGGCGGTGCACCGGCTCATCGGGTTGGTCTCGGCGCTCGTGGCCGAGGGCGAGCTCGTCGGCGGCATCCACGACGTGTCGGCCGGAGGTCTGGCGGTGGCGCTGGCCGAGTGCGCGCTGGCCGGTGGCACCGGCGCGACGATCCGCGGCATCGACGGTCACGCCGAGCTCTTCGCCGAAGCGCCCGGGCGCGTCCTCGTGTCGAGCGACCGGCCCTACGACGTGGTGCAGCGGGCCGAGGCGGCCGGGGTGGCGGCCGCGGTCATCGGCGAGGCCGGCGGCGAGCGCCTGGTCGTGGAGGGCCTGTTCGACGTGGGCCTGGCCGAGCTGGAGCAGGCCTGGCGTTCGGCCCTGCCCGCCGCCCTGGGCGAACCTCCTCCGGCCTAGGCGACCGGGCGAGCGGGCGCCCGCTCAGGCCACGCGGGCGCGCAGCTCCTCGAGCGCCTCGTCGGGGACGTCGAGGTCGCCCATGCCGGTTCCCACGGCCAGGTCGGGCTTGAAGCTGCCGTGGAAGTCGGAGCCACCCGTCGCCACCAGCCCGTGGCGCTCGGCCAGACGGCGCAGACGCCGCCGCTCGTCGGGGTCGTAGCGCCCGTAGATCGCTTCGATGCCGCCCAGGCCCGCCTCGGCCAGCCCCGCCACCACGGCTTCGAGGGCGGCGGGTTCGAGGCCGAGGCTGAGTGGGTGGGCCAGGACCGCGACCGCACCGCTGTTGCCGGCCAGACGGGCGACGTCACCGGCGTCGAGGCGGCCCTTCGGCACGTACCCCGGGCGTCCGTCGGCCAGGAACCGGTCGAAGGCGTCGTCGATGTCGGCCGCCGCACCCCTGCGCACGAGCACCCGGGCGAAGTGGGGCCGCCCGACTCCCGCCTCGGTGCCGGCCTCGGCCACGACCTCGTCCCAGCCCACTGGCACACCGAGATCGGCCAGGCGCTCGACCAGTGCGAGGTTCCGCCGGCGCCGGTCGTCGCGCAGGTGGGCCAGCTCCTCGGCCAGCGGCCCTTCGAGCGCCACCGGCTGCTGCCGGCCGGGGGAGCCAGGCTCCGGGAGGGCACCGGGCCGCAGGAAGTAACCGGGCCGCAGGAAGTAACACAGCACGTGCAGCGATCCCGGCGCACGGGTGCCGTCGGGGCCGAGCGGCTTGCGACACGACACCTCGCACCCGGGCACGAGCTCGATGCCGACGCGTGCCGCGGCGGCGGCCGCCCGGCCCAGGCCGTCGAGGCCGTCGTGGTCGGTGAGGGCCACGGCCCGGCAACCGGCCGCCGCCGCGAGCTCGGGAATGCGCTCGGGCGGTTCGGAGCCGTCCGAGAAGTTCGAGTGCGTGTGCAGGTCGATCACGGCGCCCGCAGGCTAGCGGCGCCCTCACCAGCGCAGACCGGCAGCGGGGTCCCCGCCCGGTAGTGTCTTTCCGGTGAGGGCAGCGCGGTGAAGGAAGCCTGCGGCGTCTTCGGTGTCTACGCCCCCGGCAAGGGGGTGGCCCAGCTCACCTTCGACGGCCTCTACGCCCTGCAGCACCGCGGCCAGGAGTCGGCCGGCATGGCTGTCGGCGACGGCACCGCCATCACCGTGGTGAAGGACATGGGCCTCGTCACCACCGTCTTCGACGAGCGCACCCTGTCGTGCCTGCCCGGCGATCTCGCCATCGGCCACACCCGGTACTCGACCACCGGCGCGTCCACCTGGCGCAACGCCCAGCCCGTCTACCGCTCGGTCGGCGGGGCCGGATTCGCCCTCGGCCACAACGGCAACCTGACCAACACGGCCGACCTGGCCGAGCGGGCGGGCATGCTCCCCGGCGTCGTCGCCTCCGACAGCGACCTGGTGGCCGAGCTCATGGCCCGGTCCGCCGCCTACGCCGACGCCCCCGAGCTCCCCCTCGACCCTGCTCCCGGTGAGAACGGCGACGGCGCCACCATCGCCGACGACGACTCGCTCGTGCGGGCCGTACGCGAGGTGGTCCTGCTGCTGCGCGGTGCCTTCTCGCTCGTGCTCATGGACGCGGCCCGGGTGATCGGCGTGCGCGACCCCGCCGGGTTGCGCCCCCTGTGCCTGGGCCGGCTGGGCGGCGCCGGTTCTCCGGACGGCTGGGTCCTCGCCTCGGAGACCCCCGCTCTCGACATCGTCGGCGCCACCTTCGTGCGCGAGCTCGAGCCCGGCGAGATGGTCGTCATCGACGCCGGCGGTGTGCACTCCGAGCGGCTCTTCCCCGAGTCGGAGATCGACCCGCACCTCTGCATCTTCGAGTTCGTGTACTTCGCCCGTCCCGACAGCCGCCTGTACGGCAAGGAGGTCCACGGCGCCCGCCGCCGCATGGGCGAGCTGCTCGCCGCCCAGGCGCCGGTCGAG
>DASRBM010000414.1:0-2378 GCA_035653635.1 Acidimicrobiales bacterium
ATCGGCCAGGGCGGCGTCGAGCCCGTGCAACCGCCACAGCGCGAGGAGATTGGCGACGCTGCCGCCGCCCACCCACACGGCGTCCTGCTCGAGGAGCATGCCGCGCAGGTCGTCGGTGGGCGGCATCGGGAAGAGGGGAAGATGCACGAGCTCGATGCCGGCGCTACGGGCCGCGTCGTCGAGTTCGGCTTGCCATGCCCGTTGGTCGCCCATGGCGGTGCCGATGTGACACAGCCGCGGACGGCGGCCGCTCACCCCCGACAGGTCGATGGCGTGGAGGACGAGCGGACCGAACGCCACGGCGGTGCGGACCCCCCGTCGCATACCGCCCGATGTGGCGACGATGGTGGGAACGTCCGCAGGCACCGGCGGAGCGTAGCAACGCGCTCCACCGGTGCCCCGACGTGGAGACCTCTGCCGGGCGGGTCAGCGGGCCGGCTTCGGCCTCTCGATCTGCGACGAACCGTGTTGCTCAGGGTTCGGCGGCGTCGCCGTCGGCGACGGGCGGGGTCAGCCGCGCTTCGCCGTGGCGGAGACGCTTCCCGGTGCCATGACCGCCTTCACCACCAGTCGCTGTGACGACGAACCGATCGGGTTGCACGTCGTCAGCGTGAGGAAGAACTGACCCGGCGTGTTGGCCACCACGCCCACGTCGCTTGGCGACACGGCGAAGGGCGCCTGCGTGACCATGTAGGCGCACGACGCGGTCCGCGTCTGCAGCTCGATGACGTCACCGGGCTTCAGGTGGTGCAGGTTGTAGAACGGGTGCAGGAAGGTCGTGCGGTGCCCGGCGATGGCCACGTCGCCAGCGGTGCAGGGCATCGGGGTGTTCGTGTAGTGGCCGGGGCCCTTCGACAGCGCACCGGCGTCGGTTCCCTGCACGACCACCATGTCGAGACCGATGGCCGGGATCTTGATGCGGCCGATGGGTGCGCCGGAGCCGGAGCCGCCACCGAAGGCAGGATTGTCGAGCTCACCGGCGAGCACGTGCTGCTCGTGCTGGGCGTACCAGTTGGAGAGCATCGGGAAGCACAGCGCCGCGGCGGCGGCCAGCACGCAGAGCACGGCCAGCATCGGCAGGCCCCAACGCGTCCAGCGGCTGCGGGCCACCCGCTGCAGGCGGGTGGCGGGAACGCCGTCGAACGAGCGGCGATTCCGCGCACCGCCCCAGCCGCCGGACGGGATCGGCGGCTGGGTGCGGGCGCGGGTGGCGGTGAGGATTCCGGGCACCGGGGTCAGGCGATGCGACGAGCTGCCCGGCGAAGAGCCACTGCCACGGCACTGACCACGGCGGCAAGCCCGAGGGCGATGGCGCCGGCGAGGGCGATCCATCCCGGCTCACCGGTGAAGGGAAGGGAACCGCCACCGGCCATGGTGGCGATGGCTGCGCCGCTGGCGTCAGCGGGCGCAGGCGAGGAAGCGGCGTCGAGGGCCACCGTGCTTCCGGCCGACGGGTCGTTCGACGAGGTGGAGGCGCCGGGCAGGCCGGGCAGAGCCGGCAGGGACGGAAGACCGCTCAGGCCGGGGACACCACCACCGGTCAGGCTGCCGAGGACACCGGTGAGGCTGCCCAGTCCGGGCACGCCGCCGGCACCACCGGTGAGCGTCGACAGGATGCTGCTCACGAGACCGGTCGGGTCCGGGATGCCGCCGAAGCCGGGCAGCCCGCCACCGAGTCCACCGGTGACCGTGGAGAGGATCGTGCTCAGGATGCCGGTCGGGTCGGGCAGGCTGCCGAGGCCGGGCAGGCTGCCGAGGCCGGGCAGGCCGCCGACCCCGGGGACGCTGGCGATCGAGGGAAGACCCCCACCGAGCGGAAGGCCGCTCAGCACGCTGCCGAGGATCGAGGTCGGGTTGGGAAGTCCGCCGGTCGGCAGGCCGCCGCCGAGACCACCGGTGACGGTGCCGACCACGCCGGTGATGAGGCTGGTCGGGTCGGGCAGACCGCCGGTCGGGACGGGCACGGGCAGCGAGGCCGCACCGGCCCCACCAGTCACGGTGCCGAGGATGCCGGTGATGGCGCTCGTCGGGTTCGGCGCCGAGGAGGTGCCGCCGGTGACCGTGCCGACCACGCCGGTGATTGCGCTCGTCGGGTTCGGCACCGAGGAGGTGCCGCCGGTGACGGTGCCGAGGACGCCGGTGATTGCGCTCGTCGGGTCGGGCACCGAGGAGGTGCCGCCGGTGACGCTGCCGAGCGAACCGGTGGCGCCGCTGAGCAGGTTGCCGATGGCGCAGGTCGGGTCGCTGGTGCCGCCGAGGAGTCCTCCGACGACCGGCACGGCGCTGAGCAGGGAGCCGGCACAGGTCGACGGGACGGTGGCGGCCGAAGCCGAGGACGTGGCGAGCGGTGCCACCACGAGCGTGGCGCTGGCGCCGGC
>DASRBM010000415.1:0-4609 GCA_035653635.1 Acidimicrobiales bacterium
CGGGCACGTTAAGGGTCCGGAAGGGGAGCAGGTGGCGACCACGGTGTTTGGCGAGGGGGAGCGCACGGTCGAGGTCATCGAGCTCGACCCGGATCTCGGAGCGGTCGGCCAGAGCCGGTCCTTCGTGGTGGGCGTGCTCGAGCGATGGGGACTGACACCGCTCGTGTTGGACGCGTCGCTCGTCACGTCCGAGCTCGTCTCCAATGCCGTCATCCACGCACGTACGCAAGTGGAGTTGCGGGCCAGCAGGCTGCCCGACGGCGTGCGCATCGAGGTCCGCGACGGCGCCGAGTACGGCATCGACGCGCACCGGCCGGGACGGGGGCCGACGGACCGCGGCCTCGGGTTGCGGGTGGTGAGCCAGCTGACGAGCAGGTGGGGTGTCGACCCGGTCCCCGACGGCAAGACGGTCTGGGCCGAGGTCACGACGCGCTCGGCCTCCCAGACCGCTCCCAGCGACCCCGAGGTGTCGCCGGTGGGTCCGGCACCGCTCCCGCTCCCCGACGACTGGCCTGAGATCCGTCTCGTCGGCGTCCCCGTGCGGCTCGTGTTCGCCTGGGAGGACCACGTCCGTAATCTCATGCGCGAGTTTGCTCTTGTGTCGCCCCGCAGTGGCGGAGGCGGGATCGGCGACGTGGACCCCGTCGAACTCGTGGTCGCCACCCTCGACCGCTACTGGGAGGCGATGCGCCCCATCTGGGCCCAGGCCCGGTCGCTCCAGCCCGACGCGGACGGCCGCGTGACGGTGATGGCCAAGCTCCCGGAGCGGGTCGTGCTCGACGGACCCCGCTTCCTCGAGGCCATGGAGGCGGCCGACCACCTGGCCCGTCAGGGAAGGCTCCTCACCGAACCGGCCGACGACGAGCTCGTGGCCTTCCGGCGATGGTTCATCCACGCCGTGGTGCGCCAGGTGGCGAGCGTTGTCGACGAAGAGCGCTGCCCGTTTTGAATCAGCTGACGGGGCCGTCCTCTTGCTCGGCGGCCGCCTCGAGCATGAGTGCGTGGACGAAGGCCTGTGGCAGATTGCCGCGCAGCTGGCGCTCGCCCACGTCGAACTCCTCGCTGTAGAGCCCCGGCGGGCCGCACGAGGCGCGCGTGCGCTCGAACCACCGGGCGCTCGCGACCGGGTCCCCGGTCAGGAGCTCGGCCCGCGCCATGAGGAAGCCACACAGGAGGAACGCCCCCTCGGCGTCCCCGAGCGGTCTGCTGTCCACCCGGTAGCGGTACACGTACCCGTCGACGGTGAGCTCGTCGCGCACGGCATCGACGGTTGCCCGGACCCTCGGGTCGTCGGCGGAGAGCGCTCCCCGCAGCAACGGGACGAGGAGCCCGGCGTCGATGCGTTCGTCGTCCTCTGCCCTCTGCAGACGACCCGACGGGTGGGTGCAGCGCCGGGTGGTCTCGGCCACGAGTCGGTCGGCCAACGCCGTCCATTCGGCGACCGCCCGTTCCGAGGCGCCGGCGGCGGCCAGGGCGCGCAGGCCGGCGACGCAGGTGAGCCGGCTGGCGGCGAACCACTGGGGATCGGTCTCCCAGATGCCGCTGTCCGGTTCGTCCCATCGCTCGGCGATCGCCTGGACAGCGAGCTCGGCCGCCCGCCACCCGTCGCCGTCGAGCGCACCGCGACGGGCGAGGACGGCGAAGAGCAGGAGCGCGTCCCCGAAGATGTCGAGCTGGAACTGGTCACGGACCTGGTTGCCGACGACGTCGTGGCCGCCGGGATAGCCGGGGAGCTCGAGGTGCGTGGGGGCCGGCACGGCCCGGCCGTCGGCCCGGTAGGCGGGGGCCAGGTCCCGTCCGTGCTCGAGCACGCGGTCGCGCACGAAACATCCCCATTGCTCCACGAGATCGGATTGGGGAGCCGCCGCGTCGACCGCCAGCGCCGCCATGGTCACGTCGCGGATCCAGCAGTAGCGGTAGTCGTAGTCGCGCCCTCGGTCGGCTCGCTCGGGGAGAGAGGTGGTGAGCGCGGCCACCATGGCCCCGCTGCTGCTCGTGAGCCCGCGCAGCACGGCACAGGCATGCCGGGCGTCGCGGCCGGCGGTCTTCGTGTCCGGAGTGGGCAGCCACTCCTTCCAACGCCGTGTCGTCCGCTCCCAGGAGATGTCGGCGTCGGGTGGGTCGTCGGAGAAGTCGTCGGTCGACAGCTCGAGGACGAGATCGTGCTGTTCGCCTTCCTCCATGTGCACGGCGCCGCAGAGGCGGCGCCCGCCATGGCCGTCAGGCTCGTCGTGCAGGCGGAGCGCGGCCCGCATCCTCAGGTGCACGCCGCCCGCGGTCGCCTGCCACATCGTGCCGTCGCGTCGCCACCGTCGAAGCGGTGACTTGCCGTAGTCGGCCCGTGGGTTCAGGTTGATCTCCAAGTCGCATGTGCCGGTCTCCACCCGCACGCGGCGCAGGATCACGGCCGTGTCCACCGACGAGGGAAGAGCCAGCGCTTCGCGGCACTCGACCACCGACCCGTCGGCCGTGACCCAGCGGTTGCGCCAGATGAGCGAACCGTCCTCGTAGTAGCCGCCCCAGACGAAGCGCCCCTGCGGCTGCACGGCGAATTCGCCTGCTCCTCCGATGAGGGCGGAGAAGAGCGCCGGGTCGTCGAAGCGCGGGAAGCACAGCCACACGAGCGATCCGGTAGGCCCGAAGAGACCCCCCCGTTCGCCGTCGGCCACGATGGCGTACTCACGGAGGACGTGAGGTGGACTCGGCTGCTTCATGCCCGCCGCCCTTGCACGATGGCGGCGTTCCCTGACGGCGGTCCGCGCAAACCGGGTATGTGCCGGTCGTGGATGCCGCCGACTTCCTGCCCGAACGTCCGACGCTCCCCTCGCTGAGGACGGCGGCCGCGGGCTGCCGCGGATGCGACCTCTACGAGCGGGCCAGCCAGACCGTGTTCGGCGACGGCACCCCTCGGGCCTCGCTCATGCTCGTCGGAGAGCAACCCGGTGACATGGAGGACCGGCAGGGCGAGCCGTTCGTGGGCCCGGCCGGTCGGGTCCTCGACGACGGACTCGAGCAGGCCGGCATCGACCGCGGGGACGTGTATCTCACCAATGCGGTGAAGCACTTCAAGTGGAAGCCCTCGGGCAAGCGGCGGCTGCACCAGAGACCGTCCGCCCGTGAGGTCCAGGCCTGCCGACCATGGCTCATGGCCGAGATCGGGGCGGTCAAACCGGAGCTGGTGCTGTGCCTCGGTGCCACTGCCGCCTCGTCGCTGCTCGGGAACGACTTCCGCGTGACGCGTGCACGGGGGGTTCCGCTCGAACGCGACGGACTCCTGCTCATGGCGACGGTGCACCCCTCGGCGATCCTGCGGGCGGCGGAGAACCGGGTCCGGGAGATGGCGGCATTCGTGGCCGACCTCCGCCAGGCGTCCGCCGCCGTCGCTCAGCTGAAGAGCTCGTAGGCGAGCTCGGACGTCCGCCGGACGACGGGGTCGTCGAGCACACGGCCAACGTCAGTCGCCCGCATCACCTCGCCGGAGGGGAAGCCCTGCTCCCACACGTGGGTGAAGCGGACCGGCATGGGCAGCCTGGTCACGCCGTCGTACCAACGGTCGGCCATCGTGTTGCGGGCGAGCACCGACAGCACGCCGCCCGCCTCGCGGGTCGCGTCGGCCAACCGCCGTTCGAGGCTGTCGACCTCGGATGGTCCTGCGCTGCGCTCCAGTTGCAGGAGCACGACGCGTCGGGCGCCGTGTTCGAGCCGGTACGGCGCACCCGGACAGCTGTAGCCGAACAACCCTGCACCCCGCAGTGTCTCGACGATCCGCTCGGGCGAGTCGACGAGCACGTAGCGGTCGAGGACCTCTGCGTGGTACCGGTGCACCATGTAGCGGCGATAGGCGCTCACCGACTCGAATGCGTGCTCCCATACGAGCTCGGCGTCGGAGCCGGCTCCGTTCCACCCTGCCCAGTTGTCGAGCACCTCGGGGATGTAGCGGTCGGTCTCGGCCACCACGCGTGCCAGCTCGCGGCGCCCGTCCTCGGGCACTCCGGGCAGGAAGGCATAGGTCTCGAAACGCCGGATCATCGCGCCACCGGGCGCAGGAACCGGCGCCTGCCCGAGCGCCGCAGACGCCCCAGGACGTCCGCGCACACGTGCCACTCGACGTCGAGCACGAGGTTCCGCCGGATGGCGTTCCAGGTGGCGTTGTCGGCGAAGGACCACGTCACCTCCACGTCGACGGCACGGCCGAGGTCGTCGGACGTCGTGCGGCAGTGCTCGAAGACGGCGCCGGCGCGCTCCATGACCGGCACGACGGCTCCGAAGAGGGTCTCGAGGTACGGGTCCACGTCCGCCGGTTCCACGGTGGCCGTATCGACGAGGTAGATCATGGGCTCCATGCTGGCTCGCGGTGGCGGTGCCGGCACACCTCTGTGGCAAGGTGGGAACGATGTCCGCCACCGCTGCCGGCGCCACCTCCCTGGTCGTGCTCGTCCTCGCCGTCTTCGGCGCCAGCGCCGTCGAAATGGTCGAGGCACTCACCATCGTCCTCGCCGCCGGCACCAGGAGCTGGTCCTCGGCGCTGCGCGGGGCGGCAGCGGCGGTCCTCCTGCTGGTCGTGCTCGTGGGGGTCGGGGGCATCCCGCTCGTTCGCTACACGCCCATC
>DASRBM010000416.1:0-3312 GCA_035653635.1 Acidimicrobiales bacterium
CGAGCGGTCGTTCATCCACTTCGCCGACAGGTACGGCGCCCCGAAGGCGACCACCTTCTGCTGGAACAGCGCGTCGTCGTAGGGCTCGGTGACGCCGTTGAGCTCGGCGAATGCGTGCTCGGTCTGCGCCGCGGTGACGGCGTCGGCGTTCGCCTGCTCCTGTCCCTGGCCGAGCAACTCGTTCGTGAGCGAGCCGGTGCCGTTGAAGAACTCCACGTTCAGCTTGCGGCCGTAGAACTGGAAGTGGGTGTTGAAGTACTGGGCCAGTCCCTGGATCGTGCGCTGGATGTCGGCCTCGGTGTCGTTGAACTGCGCGCCCCCGAGCGCGGCCAGCTGCTGCTGGAAGGTCGTCGAGTCGCTCGTCGCCCGGTAGCTGATGTTGATGGTCGTGGCCGTGACGCCGGGAGACGTGGCGCCGCCGTTGCCGCCCGAGAAGGCGATGCACGGCGGCGAGTACGGGTCGTTCGGCACCTGGGCCTTCTGGCCGCCGCAGGCGGCGACGTGGCCCGTGGCCCCCGCGCTCGCCGGCGTGCCCGTGCCGGCGACGGCGCCGCCCGCACCGGCCGCACCGGCGGCCCCGCCGGCGCCGGAGGTGGCGCCGCCGCCGCTGCCGCCCGATCCGGCACCTGTCCCCGCTCCCGACACCTGCACGACCTCGCGCTGGGAGGCAACGGTGGGGACGAAGACGGCCATGAGCACGAAGGCGAGGAGCATGGCGGCGAGGGGGCCGTAGCCACGCAGCAACCGGCGCTCCATCGGCGATCCGGGGAGTCGCAGGCGACCGCCGCCTGCTCGGGGGGCCATCGACGTCTGCGTCACCGGCGCCGACCTCGGCTCATTCGAGGACCTCCTCGGGGATGATGCGCCGGTAGCGGCGCAGGCGGACGTAGTCGGCCGCGAACAACGCGGCCACCGATCCCAGTCCGATCAGACCGACCGGCAGGGCGGCGCCGTTGGAACAGCCCGGGTGCCCGGCGAGGCTGGTCGTCACGCAGTGGACGGTGCGCGAGATGGGCCCGGACGCGTACTTGGTGGCCGAGCCCGGGCCCGACGACGGCAGGTTGCCGCCGCCGACCGACGGGATCGACAGCGCACCGGTGTCACCGAGGCTCGACGGCAGGTTGTCGTTGAGGCTCGTCGTGCCGCCGCAGTCGAGCAGGCAGTTGCCGAACGGGTTGGCGTAGGTGGTGCCGTCGCTCTGGGCCGACAGCTGGCCCACCTGCAGGTCGAGGTTGCCGCCGCCCGACAACACCCCGAGCCCGATGTCGGCCACCGTCAGGGGCGTGCCGAGCTTGCAGCTGATCTGCTTGAGCAGGATGTTGTCGATCGTGTCGCGCACCGGCTGCAGGGCACCGAGCACGGGGCCGACCAGCTGCTGACCGAGGGCGGATCCGTCGATGCCGATCGACAGGGGCGTCAGGTTGACCTGCCCGTTGTCGAGCGTGGTCACCTGCGGCAGTGACACGTGGAAGCCGGTGCCCTCGAGCGCGGTGTTGATGGCGCCGAAGAGGGTCCCGAGCGCATCGGCGGCGACGGACTGGGGCTGGCCGTTGATGGCGGCGGTGGCAACCGACCACGTCGCCGCCTGCTGCACGATCTTGCCGCCCGGACCGGTTTCCTGGGTGGCCTCGAAGTGCAGGCCCTTCAGGTCGACGAGGCCGGCCAGCTTGATCTCACCGATGTCGGCCGTCGACACGGCCTTGCGCAGCTGCCCGACGACGTCGGCCACCGAGGCCGAGCTCTGCACGCCGGAGACCTCGAGCGCACCGGGGATGTCGATGTCGGCCACCTTCGTCACCGCGTCGGCCGTCGGCTGGGTGGTGACCGAGGCCACCTCCGAGCCGATGGCGCCCGCCGGGAAGTTGCCGTGCCCGTACTGCTGGTTGATCGACTGCGACTGGGTGTTGTTGCCGTTCGCCGTCTCCGCGATGGCGGGCTGGGGCAGCTGACTGCCGGCGATGACCGGAGGTGAGCCGTCGCACTGCGTGGAGGTGGCGGCGAGGACGATGGCCCCGCCGTTGAAGGTCTGGGACTCGGCTTGTCCCTCGCTCAGCTGATAGTCGGCGATGGACGTGCCGAGCACGGAGTTGTACCCGAGGCCCGCGGTGGTCGGCGCCACCGCCAGGGCCTGGGCGATGGCGGTCGCCTCGCCGTCCACCCACGTCGCGGTCGCGCTCGAGTCCGCTTGTGCTCCGGTCGTGCCCATGGCGATCACCGCCACGAAGAGCACAGCCGAGATCCCCGCCGCCACGGCCGTCCGAGCGAAGCCGTGGAGTCGCCGCCCCACCCTTTGAGCCATACCTCCCCCTGTACAACCCCGGGCCGCCCCGGGCCTGAGCCGCCCGCACGCTATCGACGGCTGGCGTGTCGTGCTCGCCGTCGGCGTCCCCGCAAGGGGAACGGTGGAGACACGGTCTTCTTCCGCCGTGGGGGTCCGCCACATCCTGGGTGACCTCCGGTACCCCGGCGGGCACCAGGCGAAACGGGCGTAGGCGCAACGGGAAACCCAGGGTTCGCCGGACGCCTGACGATAGGGTGGCCCGGGCGCCGGCCGGCGCCCGTCGTGGACCGCGACGAGGAGGACGCCCAGGTGGCCGTGCGGACGTGGGGAAAGGCGGAGAAGGTCGAGCTCGTCCGACAGATGCCACTGTTCGCCGCCTGCAGTCTGCGCGAGCTCGGTCAGGTGGCCACCATGACCGTCCCGGCTCACTTCCCGGCCGGCTCGGTGCTCACCCGGCAGGGCGCGTCCGGCGGGCTCGCCTTCGTCATCGCCTCGGGAACCGCCGAGGTCGTCCGGGGCGGACGTCGCCTCGCACGGCTGGGCAAGGGCGACGTGGTCGGCGAGCTGTCGCTCATCGACGGCGAGCCGCGTTCGGCCACGGTGAAGGCGATCACCGATCTCGACGTGCTCGAGTTGAGCGCGCAGGACCTGAACAAACTGCTGCGCAAGAGTCCGTCGGTCACCCGCAAGCTGCTCGAAGCGCTCTCCGAGCGTCTGCGTCAGGCCGACCGGCTCCCCACGTCGGGCCTGTAACTATCCCCGTCCTCAGCCCGGCGCGCCTCGGGCGAAGTTCTGCAGCCCCGAGATGAAGCGACGGACGAAGCTCCGCGCGTACGCAGCCACCAGCGGGCCGGTGCCCGGTACGAGGGGCGTGAGCGATCCGACCCAGTGCACCTCGGTGCCGGCGTCCTTCGGGCTGAGCCACACGTCGGCGCGGTAGCGCCGGACCGGCATCCCCTTGTGCGCCACGTAGCCCATGTGCGCGGGAGGTTCGAAGGCGACCACCTCTTCGACGCTGCCGAAGGGACCGA
>DASRBM010000417.1:0-3983 GCA_035653635.1 Acidimicrobiales bacterium
CCAGCTCGGCCCCCCGGCGGGCGAGCTCCAGCGCCAGTGCCCGCCCGATCCCGGACGCGGCCCCGGTGATGGCCGCCACCTTGTCCTCGAAGTTGCGCACGGATGCCCTTGTCGTCAGTGGGAGAAGACCCGTCAGCGGGAGAAGACCATGGCGTCGTCTTCGACCGGGCTCATGTGCAGGGCCCGGTAGTCGCGAAGGTAGCTCTGGTGCACCTGCCACGGGTAGGCGTTGCCCTGCTTGGGGAACCGGTCGGCGGCCCGGTTGATGTAGCCCGAGTTGAGACCGAGCAGCGGCGCCGGGGCCACCGACCCGTCGCTGTTCACCGGCGTGCACACCCGGCTGCCGGTGAGGCGCATGTGGTTGAGCAACCTCGTCACGTACTCGCACGTGAGCTCGCACTTGAGCGTCCACGACGCGTTCGTGTAGCCGACGGCAACGGCGAAGTTCGGCACGTCCTGGAGCATCATGCCCTTGTAGACCATCTTGCCCGGCAGGTCGATGGGATCGCCGTCGATGGTGATCTCCATGCCTCCGGCGAACAGCAGCTCCAGCCCCGTGGCGCTCACCACGATGTCGGCCCGCAGCTCCCGCCCCGAGCGCAGGAGGATCCCGTCGTCGGTGAAGCGGTCGATGTGATCGGTCACCACCGACGCCGATCCGTTCGAAAGCGCCTTGAACAGGTCGCCGTCGGGGCAGGCGCACAGGCGCTGGTCCCACGGGTCGTAGGTCGGGGTGAAATGCGTGTCGATGTCGAAGCCCTTCGGCAACTGGCGCTCGAGCCCGGCCCGCAGGATGCGCTTCACCAGGGCCGGCCGGCGCTTGCTCAGGGCGTAGGAGCCCTGGGTGACGAAGGCGTGGAACCATCGGATGGCCTCGCTCGCCAGCTTCGGCGGCAGCACCCGTCGCAGGAGCTTCGCCACCGGGCTCGAACCGGGTACCGACACCACGTAGGTGGGAGAGCGCTGCAGCATGGTGACGTGCCCGGCCGTCTCGGCCATCGCCGGCACGAGCGTCACCGCCGTCGCTCCACTGCCGATGACGACGATCTCCTTGCCCGCGTAGTCGAGGTCCTCGGGCCAGTGCTGCGGATGCACGAGCACACCCCGGTACCGGTCGACGTCGGGGAAGTCGGGCTGATAGCCGTGGTCGTAGCGGTAGTAGCCGGTGCAGGAGAAGAGGAACCCGCACGTGACCGTCGACCGCTCGCCGGTGTCGGTGCGCTGCACCGTCAGCGTCCACTGCGCCTGGGCGCTCGACCAGCTGGCGCCGGTCACGCGGTGGCTGAAGCGGATGTGCTTCTCCACCCCTTCCTCGCGGGCCGTCTCCTTGATGTAGTCGAGGATCGAGTCGCCGTCCGCGATGGTCTTTCGGCCGTCCCACGGCCGGAAGCGGTAGCCGAGGGTGTACATGTCGGAGTCCGAGCGCACGCCCGGGTAGCGGAACAGGTCCCAGGTGCCGCCCATGGACTCGCGGGCCTCGAAGACGGCGTAGGTCGCCCACGGGCACTGCGACTGGATGTAGTGACCGGCGCCGATCCCCGACAGGCCGGCCCCGACGATGACGACGTCGAAGTGCTCCACGGGACGGGCGCCGGCGACACCGCCGCCGGTGGTGGAGGTAGTGCGGGCGGTCATGTCAGGCGGCCGACCCGGCCAGCTTGTCGTTGAGCGATCCCTCGGCACCGAACAGCTTCTCCCGCCAGACGGCGATGAGCTCGGTGGTGTCGTGGTCGTCGGGGTGGAAGTCGGGACGCTCGTAGTCCTTCAGGCGAGTCCACAGGGCCCGGTCGACGATGGGGGAGCCCTGCACCTTGCGCAGGCTCTTGCGCAGCCGGCCCGGCTTGTAGGTGGCGGGGTCGAACAGCATCGCCGCCACCACCTGGAACGTCATGCCGATGAGGAACCCGTAGCGCAGGATGCGCATGGTCCACACCCGGGTGCGCTCGCTCCCGCCCACCGCCTTGTAGACGTCGAAGGCCACCGCCTTGTGCTCGGACTCCTCGAGGGCGTGCCAGATGAAGAGGTTGCGCACCTCTTCGTGGCCGATCATGTTGCGCACCCGCTCGTTCGTGAGCACGAGCTCGGCCAATGTGGCCGTGAAGTGCTCCAGCGCGGCGGTGGCGGCCAGGTTCGACTTGGGCGACATGATCTTCTCCCGGAGCCGCAGGCCCTTGTCGGTGATCCGCTCCACCAGCTTGGTCGGGTAGCCGAGCTCGCCCAGCCGGTCGTTGAGCGCGCGGTGCTCGCGGCCGTGCACCGACTCCTGGCCCATGAAGCCGGCCACCTGCCGCTTGAGCTCCGGGTCCTCGACCTGGTCCCGGAAGCGACGGACGGAGCGCACGAAGTACTCCTCGCCGTCGGGGAAGACGGCGGACAGCCCGGCGATCACGTGGCCGGAGACCAGGTCGCCGTCCTCGGCGAAGTAGCGGGGCAGCTCGCGCAGCGACTCCTCGAAGGAGATCCGGCGGGTCGGGATCTTGCGGTCGCTCGTGCCGGCCGTGCCCATGGCCGCCCCTTTCGTCGGAGGATCTCCCGCCGGCCTCCCGGCGGTCCCGGACAGAATTATACGATTTGAGGGATTCCGTCAAACACTCATTTCTGCTACCCTGCATGACTGTGGGAGAGCGGAAGGTGAACCCCAAGAAGGGTGAGCAGACCCGCCAGGGCATCCTGCAGGCCGCCATCACCCGCTTCGGGCGCGACGGCTTCCGGGCCACCTCGGTGGCGGACATCGCCCGCGAGGCCGGCGTCGGCGGCACCGTGGCCTACGCCTACTTCCCCAACAAGGAAGCCCTGTTCCTGGCGGCCGTGGACGAGGACGCCGCCGCCGTGATCGCCGAAGGTCTGTCCGCCGTGTCCGACGAGGCCGACGTCACCGTCTGGCAGCAGACCCTCGTCTTCACCCTCGTCACCGCGGTGGAGCACCACCCGCTCGCCCGCCGGGTGCTCGCCGGGCTCGAGCCCGAGGTCACCGAGCGCGTGCTCGAGATCCCCGCCCTCGCCCAGCTGCGCAAGGTGTGCGCCGAGCGCCTGCGCTCGGAGCAGCTCGCCGGCGTCGTGCGCTCGGACATCGATCCGGCGGTGATGGCAAACGGCATCGTGGCCATCGTGCTGTCGCTGCTCATGTCGCTCGTCCAGCTCGGCAGCGGGGTCGCCGCCACCTACGGCAACGACGTGGTGGCGGTGTTCGAAGCAGCGCTGCGGCCGACAGGTCCTCGCGTCCGCTGACCGCGGCGGCTCATCCCATGCCGGGCCCGGCTGCGCCGGGCGCCTCGTCGAGGTCGAGGTCGCTCGTGCGTTCGCCCTTTCTGAGGGCCGTCCCGGTCGCAGCCACCTGGGCCACCGCGCTGTCGCCCTCGGCCCGGGCCGCATCGTCGTCGGCGTCGCGCGGGGCGCGCTCGTCCCCATCGGCCGAAGTCTCGGGATCGCCGATCTCGGCCTCGGGTCGCGCGTCGGCTCCCACGGTCGGATGGGCGCCGGTCCCCGGGGGCGCCACGCTGCTCTGCTCGTCTGCCATGTCGAGGACCTACCCGCCCGCGCCCCTGGCCGAAGCGCGCCCGGAGGCGTCGCCCGGCCCAGGGGTACAGTCGGTGTGGTGGACGTCGCCGCCGTGCTGGCTGAGGCCTTCGACCGGGTGCGCGACGGCGTGCACGGGGCCCTCGACGGGGTCGCCGAGGAGGCGCTCACCTGGCGGGCCGATCCCGAGGCCAACACCATGGCCTGGTTGGCATGGCATCTCACCCGGGTGCAGGACGACCACGTGGCCGACGTCGCGGGCACCGCGCAGGCGTGGACCGAGGAGGGGTGGCACGAGCGGTTCGGCCTCCCGTTCGATCCGGGCGCGACCGGCTACGGGCAGGACAGCGACGACGTGGCCGCGGTACGGGTCACCGACCCCGGCCTGCTCACCGGCTACTACGACGCCGTGCACGAGCGCACGCTCGCCTTCGTGCGCGGGCTGAAGGACGCCGATCTCGACCGGA
>DASRBM010000418.1:0-3671 GCA_035653635.1 Acidimicrobiales bacterium
CAACCAGATCCTGGCGCTCGACGGGGTCCTGTCGGACACGCTGTTCCCGGTCCTGTGCACCGTGCAGACGTCGGTACGGTCCCTGCGGCGGGCTTTCGTGCTCGCCAACCGCCTCTCCATGCTGTGGGCCGCACCGGTCGCCTTCGGCCTCGTCCTGTTCGCCCAGCCCGTCATCGCGATCGCGCTGGGGCCCCACTGGCGCCCCGCCGCGCTCCTCGTCCAGGTGGCCGGGGCCAGCGTGCTCATCAACGCCGTCGGCTACAACTGGACCCAGTTCTTCGCGGCCCGGGGCCAGACGCGCCCTTCCATGGTGGCCGGGCTCGGGAGCGCCGCCTGGCTCGTCGCCGTGCTCATCCCGGCGGTGAAGCTCTTCGGGCTGCGCGGTGCCGCCGGTGCCGTCGTCGTGCAGGCGGTGGCCTTCTATGTCATCCGCCAGATCTACGTGCACAAGCTGTTCGGGCGCCTCCCGTTGTGGCGCATCGTCTGGCGCGAGGCACTCGCCGCTGGCGTCGCCGCCGGCACCCTGTGGGCTGTGCGACTGGCCGGATGGCAGAGCACCGGTTGGCGGTCGACGGCCCTGCAGATGGCCGTGTTCCTCCTCCTGAGTGCGGGGCTCGGCGCCGTCGCCGGCCGCGCTGCGCTGTCCGAGGTGCTCCGCGCCGTGCGCGAGCGCCGGAGCGAGGACAGCGACCTCCCACAGGCGGGTCGAGCGGCCGGTGGCGTGCGGCGACGTGCCACCGTGAGCCCGCACGCCTTCCCGTTGCTCGTCGCCGGCGACACCAGTGGGGTCCTGTGGGTGACGACACGCGACGTCCCCGCCATCGGGCGGCTGCAACCGGGGACCGGACACTGGACGTGGACGGAGACGCCTTCGTTCCCGCACGCGCCGACCCCCGACGGGAGGGGCGGATGCTTCACCGCCCTCACGAGGTCGAGCGCGTTGGCCCACGTATCGGGCGACGGACGGTTGTCGACCTACGGGGTGGCGCGGACGCGTGAGCTGCTCGTCACCGCGCTCGAGGAGGAGACGCTGTGGGCGGTGGACGGGCACCGGCGCCGGCTGTGGCGCCTCCCGCCCGGCGCCGACGGGCCCGATGCCGTCCCCCTCCCGGAGGGGGTGGTCCGCCCGGACTACGTCGCGCCGGTCGGGGGCGGTCGTCTGTGGATCGGCGACACCGGAGCCGCGGTGGTGGCGGTCGTGGGCGGGGACCTGTCCCCGGCGTTGTTCGCGGTTCCCCACCCGGCTCGGTTCCTGTTGCCCGACCCTGCCCGTGGCGGGGTGTGGCTCGGCGCTTCGGACAGGCCACTGGTCACGCTGGTCGAGATGGTCGGAGGCGTCCCGGTCGTCACCGGCGCGCCCCACACCTTGACGGTTCCGTCGGTGCCCTTCGGTATGGCGCTGCTCGACGACGGCCGGATGGCGGTCGCCCTCAAGGACCTGGACATGGTCCGGATCTGCGATCCCGACGGACCGCCGCACGACATAGAGCTGCCCGCCGGGGCTATGCCTATGGGGTGCGCGGTCGTGGGCCAGCGGCTCTACGTGACGTTGGCCGGGATCGGCGAGATAGCCGAGGTCTCGATGGCGGACCAGACGTGGGCGTCTTCGCCCGTCTTCGCCCGCTGACCACTGTCCGGGCGAGTCGGCCACAACGGGGGCAACGCAACGTGGTGGCAAGGGACCGTGTGCGCTGGTGCTCCGTGTGCGGGCGACTTTTGGCGGAGTTGTCGTCAAGGGTTCTGACACATCTGCCGACATCAGGGCTGATGACACGCGCCCGTGCCCTGCGTCGCCGCCTGCCCCAGGGCACCTGTCTGGCCGCCGTGGTGGCCACGCTCGGACTCGTCTTCACCGGACCGAGCGGTCTCGAAGGTGCGGTCACTCCGGCGGCGAGCGCCACCCGCAGCGCGTCCACGGTCGCCGGCTCGAACTGCCCGTCGGTCCCGGCGCTGCGCGCCGCACTGGTGCCGGACGGTGTGCTGTGGGACGGCCAGGGCGGCTTCTACGTGTCGGTTGCCGATCCCGTGCACAGCGAGGTGTGCCACGTGAGCGCGACGGGGGTCCTGTCAGCCGCCGCCGGCGACGCCACCGCCGGCTACCTGCCCGCCCCTTACGGCGACAACACGACGGCGACCGGAGCCGAGCTCTACAACCCGGCCGGGCTCGCGCTCGACGGCGCCGGGAACCTCTACATCGCCGACCGGATGAACGACCGCGTGCGCGAGGTGTCGTCGGGGACGATCTCCACGATCGCGGGCACCGGCGCTCAGTCCGGAGCGCTCGTGCCCGGCACCGTCACGTCCGCGGTGAGCAGCACGATCGCCCGTCCGTCGGCCGTGGCGACCGACCAGGCGGGCAACGTCTACGTGGCCGACTCGGCGGCCAACCAGGTCGTGCGCCTGGCACCGAACGGCACCGTTTCGGTGGTGGCCGGCTCCGGCGCGGCCGGCTTCGGCGGGGATGGAGGACCGGCCCTCGCGGCCACGCTGCACTTCCCGACCGGCGTCGCCGTCGATGCCGCGGGCGACCTCTTCATCGCCGACACCGACAACGACCGGATCCGCATGGTCGCGCCGGGCGGGGTCATCTCCACCGTGGCCGGCACCGGCAAGGCCGGCTACTCGGGCGACGGCGGCGCGGCGACGAACGCCACCCTGCGCGACCCGGGCGGACTGGCGCTCGACACTGCCGGGGACCTCTTCGTCGCAGACAGTGCCAACAACGTGGTTCGCGAGATCGCCAAGGCGGCAGGAGCGGGGGCGAAGATCGTGACCGTCGCCGGCACCGGCGTGGCCGGGTACGCGGGGGACGGTGGCAGCGCCGTGCTGGCCATGCTGTCGTTCCCCGAGAGCGTGAGCGTCGACTCGACGGGCCGGGTCCTCATCGCCGATGCCGGCAACTACCGCGTCCGCCAGGTCGCCAAGGGGAAGATCGTCACGGTGGCCGGCAACGGGCTCATGGGCCGCTCGGGTGACGGTGGTCCGGCCACCTCGGCCGAGCTGAGCGAGCCGCTCGACGTGAAGACCGGCCCGGCCGGCACCTACGTCGCCGATGCCTGGAACGCGGCGGTGCGACTCGTCTCCTCGACAGGCGTCATCACCACCGTGGCCGGCCCGGCGAGCGGCCTGTCGTTCCCGGTCGCGCTCGCCGTCGA
Organism: Acidimicrobiales bacterium; assembly: GCA_035653635.1. Classification (GTDB taxonomy): domain Bacteria; phylum Actinomycetota; class Acidimicrobiia; order Acidimicrobiales; family UBA8190; genus DASRBM01. The sequence goes on from DASRBM010000418.1 coordinate 3,156, forward strand.
CGGCGCCGGTGACGTCTTCGTCGCCGACTGGAACAACAAGATCTTCGAGATCACGAGCAAGGGGCTCGTGGTGCTCGTGGCCGGCACCGGGACGGCCGGGTTCGCGGGCGACGGGGGGCCGGCCCTGGCGGCCGAGCTCGACATGCCATCGGGCCTCGCCCTCGACCCGGCCGGCGACCTGTTCGTGGCCGACAGCGGGAACGAGCGCATCCGCGAGATCAGCACGACCGGCGTCATCACCACCGTGGCCGGCACCGGGACGTCCGGGTTCGCCGGCGACGGGGGACCGGCGCTCTCAGCCGAGCTCAACGACCCCACGGCACTGCTGTTCGGCCCCAGTGGGCTCTACTTCTCCGACCGGGCCAACCAGCGGATCCGGGTCATCTCGTCTGCCGGCGTCGTCACCACCGTGGCCGGGTCGGGTTTGCAGGGCTACACCGGAGAGGGCCTTCCCGCCACCAAGGAGGCTTTCGACTTCCCCGACGGGCTTGCGGTGGACGCGACGGGCAATCTCTT
>DASRBM010000419.1:0-3130 GCA_035653635.1 Acidimicrobiales bacterium
GCCGTCGTCATCTCCGGCATGGGCTTCTTCACCGACGCCTACGACCTCTTCGTCATCAGCACCGTCGCGGTGCTGGTCAAGTCGCAGTGGCACCTGTCGACCACCCAGACGAGCTGGGTGACCGGATCGGCCATCCTCGCCGCCTTCATCGGGGCCTTCGTCTTCGGCCGCATCGCCGACCTGCTCGGCCGCAAGAGCGTGTACACGATCGTGGCCGCCATCATGATCGTGGGCGCCCTCGCCTCAGCCGTGGCCCCGAGCTTCCTGTGGCTGGTCGTGGCGCGCTTCGTGCTCGGCCTCGGCATCGGCGGCGACTATCCGGTGTCGGCCGTGCTCATGAGCGAGTACGCCAACCGCGCCGACCGCGGGCGCCTCGTGAGCCTCGTCTTCTCCATGCAAGCACTCGGCCTCGTGGTCGGGCCGCTCGTGGGGCTGGTCCTGCTCAGCTCGGGCATCAGCCACGACCTCACCTGGCGGCTCATGCTCGGCCTCGGCGCCATCCCGGCCGCGTCCGTCGTCTACCTGCGCGCCCGCATGCCCGAATCCCCCCGCTTCCAGGCCGAGGTGCGCGGCGAGGCGCAGTCGGCCGCCGACCAGCTCGTCACCTTCTCCTCCGGCGTGGTGCAGGCCTCCACGGTCCGCCACCACACGCCGCGTCGGCTCGGCGTGCGCGAACTGTTCACGAGCCGCCGCATGCTGCTCACCCTGATCGGCACCGCCGGCGCCTGGTTCCTCTTCGACTACGCCTACTACGGCAACACCCTGTCGCTGCCGGTCATCTTGAAGGAGGTATCGCCGCACGCCAGCCTGACGGCCAAGCTGGCGTGGACGCTCGGCATCTTCGTCATCTTCGCCGTGCCCGGCTACCTGCTCGCCATCGCCAAGATGGACCGCATCGGCCACCGCCGCCTGCAGGCCATCGGTTTCGTGGTCATGGCCGTGGCCTTCGTGGTCCTCGGGGCGGTCCCGGCGCTCACGACGACGGTGGCGCCGTTCCTCCTCATCTTCGGCCTGAGCTACTTCTTCATCGAGTTCGGGCCCAACACGACCACCTTCGTGCTCCCGTCCGAGCTCTTCCCCGTGAGCGTGCGCACCACCGGCCACGGCATCGCGGCGGGCATCGGGAAGCTCGGTGCCTTCATCGGCGTCTTCCTCGTGCCTCAGCTGCAGACCCACATCGGCCTGCGCGGCATGCTGCTCGTGGCCGCGGTGGCCTCGGTCGGCGGTCTGCTCGTCACCTGGCTCCTGCCCGAGCCCGCCCAGCGCACACTGAGCGAGCTCACGTTGATTCCCGGCGGCGCCGAGGTCGCGACCCCTGCAGCGATCGACGAAGCGGATGCCGTGGGGGCCGTCCGGATCTGACCGCCTACTGACGGGACGGCCCCGTCGGAAGACGCCGGCCCGTCAGAACCCCACGCCCGTCAGAACCCCACGCCCGTCAGAACCAAGGCCCGTCAGAAGGCGGCGGTGCCGTTCGGCGTGCCCAGTCCGGTCGGCCCGTCGTAGCCGGGACCGGCATTGCACAGGTAACTGCCGCAGTTGGGCGGCGGCAGCAACCCGAGGAGTCCTCCCCCGCCGCTCCAGTCGTTACCGGTGGTCACGTCGTTGAGCGACCCGCTGTGGGCGTAGGGATAGCCCGGCGTGATCGACGCGGCGTTGCCGGCCAGTGCGTACACCGAGGCGACGATGGGCGCCGAGACGCTCGTCCCGCCGACGACGAACCACCCCGTCGGCTGGGGGCAGGCGGTTCCGAGCAGCCCGCACAACAGCGCGTTCCCCGTCGCGCCGCCGTAGCTGTCGTAGACGGCGACGCCGGTGGCGGGGTCGGCCACGGCCGACACGTCGGCCACCGTGCGCTCGGCGCACTTCGGGTCGGTCTGCCACGTCGGCTTGGGTTCGTAAGCCGAGCAGCCGGCTCCTGCTCCCGACCACGCCGATTCGGTCCAGCCACGGCTGGTGCTCGTGGAACGCGTGAGGGTGGTGCCGCCCACGGCGGTCACGAACGGCGACGAAGCCGGGTAGTTCACCCCGTAGCCGCTGTCCCCCGACGACGCGGTGATGGCGATCCCGGGATGGTCGTAGCTGGCGTCGAGGGTGGTGTCCGAAGCCGCCTCGCTCCCCCCGTACTCGTTGCTGATCTCGGTGGCGCCGAGGGTCGCCGCCGTGTTCTCGGCCGCGGCCAGGTCGGCGATGGTGGGGCTGTTCGCTTCCACGAGCAGGATGTGGCACTGCGGGCACATGGCGCTCACCATCTCCATGCCGAGCGAGATCTCCGTCGCCCAACCGGCGTTCGGCGCCGGATAGGGGCCGGCTGCCCCCGACTGGTTGACCTTGCGGAAGCAGGTCCCGGCCGCACAGGCGGGCAGGCCATAGGTGGAGCGGTAGGTGGCGAGATCGGCCGCGGCGTTGGGGTCGTCATAGGCGTCGACCAACGCCACCGTCTGGCCGACACCGGCAGAGGCCGCAGCCGACGCCACGTTGTAGGCGCTCTGCAGATCGGCAGGTCCGTACCCGGTCGGCGTGCTCGATGCATAAGGAGTGCCGTCGGGCAACACCAGCTGCTCGCCGGCGCAGGCGACGTTGCCGGGCTGTGCCACCGCACATCCTGTCGGTGCCGGCCGCAGACCGAGCTGGGCGATGAGTTGCTGAAGGAGCCCCGGTGACGACGTCGCGGTCGAAGCAGCGGCAGCGTCCGATGCAGATGCCAGCGGGAGAGCGAGCGACAGCACGAGACCGATCACGAGCGTGAAAGCTGCGGAGAAGCGCACACGCATGGGAGATGCTTCCTTTCACCCCGCCGGGTGAGCCCTGGTGGCGGGAATCTTCCTCGTCGGGACGACAGGCGGGCAAGCGCCTATTCACCAACATTGGAACAAGCTGGTGGCCCGCGGTCGCCCCCTCGTCGACCGCTCGGCGTCGCCGACGTAGACGCTCTGCCCAACACAACGTGACGGAGTGTCTATGGACCCCCGCCCCTACTGCAACCGATACTGCGCGCGAGGAACAGAACGAGGGCGGTGGGCGCCTTCTGAGAGAGAAGACGGGGGGCATCCGTTCGTGCATGGCTCGCTCGTCGGCGCGCCGGTCGTGATCGGAGTCGTCGACGCCCAGTGGCGGGTGGATCGCGTCA
>DASRBM010000420.1:0-2326 GCA_035653635.1 Acidimicrobiales bacterium
ATCCCTCGCAGCCGCAGACCCTGCAGGGCGCCGTGATGCTTGCATACATCACCGCCTTCTTCGGGGTGATCGGACTGCTGTTCCACCAGTACTGGGACGTCATCTCGCTCGGCCTCGGTATCGGGGGCTTCGGCGTGGCCAACGAGCGCCGTTGGGGCTACTGGACGGCTGCGGTGCTTGCGATCCTGAACGTGCTCCTCGACGTGGGATACGTCATCACCGGGTCCGCGCTCAACATCTTGAACCTGCTCTTCGCCGTCGTACTGGCCGCGCTCCTGCTCCATCCCCAGAGCCGGCAGTACCAGCGCATCTGGTTCAAGTAGCGGGCGGTCCCGCACCGGGAGCCGGTGACGCCCGACGTCGCCCGCTCACGCTGAGCTGCGCTGGTGGCCCCTCGGTGCGGCGACCTAGGGTCTGCGCCCATGACGACGACTGTCCAGGGCATCGAGGCGTTCCACAAGCTGGTCGGCACCCACATCGGGTATTCCGAATGGCTGCTCATCGACCAGGAGCGGGTCAACCTCTTCGCCGATGCCACCGGCGACCACCAGTGGATCCACGTGGACCCCGAGCGTGCGAAGGAGGGTCCCTTCGGAGGCGCCATCGCCCACGGCTACCTGACCCTGTCGCTGGCGCCGGTGCTGCTGCAGCAGGTGCTCAAGGTCGAGGGCATGAAGTTCGGCGTGAACTACGGCTGCAACAAGGTGCGCTTCCCCTCCCCCGTCATGGTCGGCTCCAAGCTGCGGCAGGGCGTGAAGGTGATGTCGGTGGAGGACGTCACCGGGGGCGTGCAGGTCACCTACGAGATGACCCTCGAGACCGAGGGCGCGTCCAAGCCCAACTGCGTGGCCGAGGTCGTCTACCGCTACTTCGCCTGACCGCGCCCCGGCGTCCTGCCGGCGCGGGCGACGGGTGCTCTACAGCGGCAGGTCGCCCGTGGCCCGGCGGGTGGAACCGGTCTCCTCGTAGGCGTCGATGACGGTCTGGGCCACCCGCCACTTGTGGATCTCGTCGGCGCCGTCGGCGAACCGGCTCCAGCGCGCCTGGAGCAGCATCTCCGAGAGCGGCGAGTCCTTCGAGTAGCCGAGCGCCCCGTGCACCTGCACGGCGCGGTCGATCACCCGCCACAACGTGTTGGCCACATGGTGCTTGGCCATGGACACCTCGGTCACGAACGGCAGACCGTGCTCGATCCGGTAGGCGGCGTGCAGCACCATCAGCTTGGCCTGGTACAGCTCGATGGCCGACTCGCTGATGAGCCACTGGATGCCCTGCTTCTCCGACAGGTAGGAACCGTGGGAGTAGCGCTTGGTGGCCCGGTCGACCATCAGGTCGAGAGCCGTCTCTATCTGGCCCAGCCAGCGCATGCAGTGGGCGAGTCGGGCCGGCCCGAGCCGGGCCTGGCCCAGCCGGTGGCCGTTGCCCCTCCCTCCGAGCAGGTTGGCGACCGGCACGCGCAGGTTGTCGATGCGGATCTCACAGTGGTTGTGGCTGCCGGCCATTGTCTCGACGTCGCGCACGATCTCCCACCCGTCCGAGGGGATGTCGACGATGAAGGCGCTCGTGGCCGCCTGCGGCACCTCGGGATTGTCCTCCGTGCGGGCGATGAGGATGGCGAACTTGGCGCCGCGGGCGCCGCTGATGAACCACTTGTGGCCGTTGATCACCCATTCGTCGCCCTGCAGCTCGGCTCTGGTCTGCATGAGGGTGGGGTCGGACCCTGCCACCTCCGGCTCGGTCATGGCGAAGCACGACCGCAGGGTGCCCTCGCACATCGCCTTCAGATACCGGTCCTTCTGGTCGTCGGTGCCCCAGTGCAGGAGCGTGTGCATGTTGCCTTCGTCGGGTGCGTAGCAGTTCACGATGTAGGAGCCGAAGCGCGACTTCGCCGCCTCGGCCGACACCGCCGCCAGCGCGGTGGGGCCGAACCCGGCGCCACCCCATTCGGCCGGCATGTGGGGCATCCACAGCCCGAGGTCGCGGGCCTTGCCGCGCATGCGGTCGAGCTCGGCCCGCCAGTCGGCCCGGCCCGAGGAATCGGCCATGAGGCGCTCCTCGGTGGGGCGGATGTCCTCGTCCACGAAGGCCCGCATCTGTTGACGGGCGTCCTCCACGTCAGGGGGGAAGGTGAAGTCGATGGCCATGGCGGCAGTCTCGCATCTGCCGTGCCGGACCCGACAGCCGTGCCGGACCCGACAGCCGCCGGCGAATCCGGCGACCGCCGTCAGCCGACCCGCGCCTCCACCCGGCGCACGGCGCCCGCCACCAGGTGGGGCACGTCGCGGGCGAGGAAGTGCCCTTCGTGCGCCACGGTGACGAGCTCGGC
>DASRBM010000421.1:0-6672 GCA_035653635.1 Acidimicrobiales bacterium
GAGCTCGGCGAAGAGGACCACGACGTCGGGGGTCTTCGAGCCCCGCAGACGGTCGCGGGCGTAGGCGCGCAGGTCGTCGGGCGTGCTTGCGGCCCCCTCGACGAGGACCACGGCCGCCGCGATCCGCTGGCCCCACTCCTCGTCGTCGATGCCGACCACGGCGCAGTCGACCACTTCGTCGTGGGCGATGAGGACGTCCTCGATCTCCGCCGGTGCGATGTTCTCTCCGCCGCGGATGATGGTGTCGTCGGCCCGGCCTTCGACGAACACGTACCCCTCTCCGTCCACGCGGCCGCGGTCACGGGTTGAGAACCAGCCGTCGGAGGCGCCGCCGGCCCCCACGTACTCCCCGGCCACCTGCTCGCCGCGAACGTAGATGTCACCGGTGACCCCCGGTGGGCACTGCGCACCCTCGTCGTCGCGGATCTCGATCTCGACGCCGGGGAGGGGCAGCCCGGCCGATCCGAGCCGGGCCCGCACGACCGGGTCGTCGCTGTCGAGGGCGCGGCGGTGGTCGTCGGGACCGAGCACGGAGATGGTGGAGCTCGTCTCGGTGAGGCCGTAGGCGTTGGCGAAGGCGACGTCGGGGAAGAGCCGCAGCGCCTTTTCGATCACCGCGGCCGGCATCTTGGCGCCGCCGTAGGAGATGGTCCGCAGGCTCGGCACGTCGGCCGGCGCGTCGCCGAGGACGGCCACGATGCGCGCCAGCATGGTGGGAACCACCATGGCGTGGGTGATCGACTGCTCCTTCACCACCGACAACCACCGCTCGGGGGAGAAGGCGTCGAGGTACACCACTCGGCGGCCCATGTAGAGGTTCGACAGCAGGTTCATGACGCCGGCGATGTGGTACGGCGGCACCGACAGCAGCGCCGCCTCGTCGGGGCCGGCACTGCCGAACTCCACGGTCCCGATCACGTAGGCGGCCAGATGGCGGTGCCGGAGGAGGGCTGCCTTCGGGGCGGCCGTGGTGCCGCTCGTGTACAGCAGCAGGGCGACGTCCTCGGGGTCGATGGGCGCCCCTTCGTCCGCCGGTGCGGCGCCGAGCGCGTCGTCGACGAACGCGACCGAGTCGAGCACCCGCCGGGCGCCGAGACGCGTGAGACGCGCCCCCTGTTCAGCCGACGCCACCGCCAGCTCGTCGGCGGTCACGATCTGGCCGAGCTGGGCGTCGGCCAGCCGGTAGTTGAGGGGCACGAAGGGCAGTCGCGCCGCCACCGCGCCGAAGAGGCTCACCGGGAAGGCGAGCCCGTTGGCGTCACAGAAGGCGACGCGCCCGACGGCGTCGCGCCGGAGCAACGTCGCCGCCCCCGCCGCGCCCGCCTGGAGCTGGCCGGTCGTCAGGCTGCGACCGTCGGGACCGGTGACGGCCGGGCGGTCCTCGTCGAGCGAGGCCGCCATTGTGAGCAGGAGTTCGAGGTCCATTCAGGCGTCGGTCTTCGGTGCGGGGCGCCAGAAGGTGACGAGCAGCGCGGCGGCGCCGAGGGCACCGCCGCCGAGCGCGATGGCGAAACCGGGCCACCCCCACAGCCGAGTCAGCGTGCTCACGTGGCCGTCGACGCTCCAGTCCCCCGGCCCGATCGTGCCGAGGAATGTGCCGAGGACGGTCAGGATCATCACGTACTCCCAGCCTTCACCCGGACGGAAGATGAAGAAGCCGTTCTTCCGGTGGTTGGTGATCCAGGCCACGAGCATGACGCCGACGATCCCGGCCCCGGCGACCGGAGTGAGGAGCCCGAGCACCATCAGGCCGCCCGCCCCGACCTCGGTGAGGCTGGCCGTCCACGCGTGGAGGATGCCCGGCTTCATACCGAGCCCCTCGAACCAGCGGGCGGTGCCCACGATCTTCCCCCCGCCGATGATGTGGTTGATGCCGTGGGCGAGGAAGACGGCGCCGAGCGCCACCCGGGCGATCAACAGCGCCGTGTCCACCGAGGACGCCGTCAGGGTCCCGACCATCACATGCATGAGCTCGCCCGTCCCTCTGTCTCCGAATGTGTCCGGTGGTGCCGACGCGGAGGCCGGCCGGCCCGTGCGCAGCTCGGTCCCTCGCCGTCGCCGGAATCTTGCCACCGGCCAGGGCCGGGCCGGAAACCCGGTTCTCTCGAGGCCGTGCGCGTTACCCTGGAGTAACCCACCCCTGTCCCCCGAGAGGAGCTCGGTTGCCGACTGCATCCCCGGCCGAGAACGGCAAGCCGAACGCTCCCCGCTCCCAGAAGGGTGCCCGGACCCGTGTCCGGCTCCTCGAGGCGGCCAAGGAGATCTTCGAGGAGGACGGGTTCCTCGAGGCCCGCATCTCCGACATCGCCGAGCGCGCCGGGCTGTCGCACGGGTCCTTCTACCACTACTTCGATTCGAAGGAAGAGATCTTCCGCGAGGTGGCCGAATCGGTCGAGGAGCAATTGAGCGCGCCGATGGCGGGCGTGATCCTCGATCCGGAGTCGCACGCTTCGCCGCCCGAGCGCATCCGCGAGGCGCTGCGCCGGCATCTCGAGAGCTACCGCCGCGAGGCGCGCATCATCGGCGTCATCGAACAGATGTCGCGCTACGACAAGCAGGTGAACGACATTCGCACGGCTCGCCACGAGCACTACTCCAAGCAGGTCGCCGACTCCATACGCGCGCTGCAGGAGCACGGCCTCGCCGACCCCGAGCTCGACCCGAAGATCGCGGCGGCCGCGCTCGGCGCCATGACCAACCGCTTCCCCGAGATGTGGCTGGTGCAAGGCGCGATCACCTGCAGCTTCGACAAGGCGGTCGACCAGCTCACGAAGATGTTCGTGAACGCGTTGGGCCTCGACGAGGAGCGCGCCGGCACCAGACGCCGCACCCGGGCCAGCTGACCCCGGCGTCCACCGGCGCGGCGCCGACCGCGGCGACGGGGCCTGGGATACTCTCGTTGTCGACGTCGACGTCGAAGAGGAGGGGCCAGCGTGAGAGTGGTGGTCGTGGGGGCCTCGAGCGGCCTCGGGCGCTGCATCGCCGTGGGCCTCGCCCGCCGAGGTGACCAGGTGGCCGCCATGGCCCGTCGGTACGACATGTTGACCGAGGCGGCCAAGGAGGCCGGGCCCGGGACCCTCGCCATCGCCTGTGACGTGACCGACGCCGAGTCGTGCCGGCGTGCGCTCGACGAGGCAGCCGCGGGGTTGGGCGGCATCGACGGCATCGTCTACACACCGGCGGTCGGCACACTGGCCCGCCTGGTGGACACCGACGCGGACACGTGGCGCCGTCTGTTCGACACGAACGTGGTCGGCGCCGCGGTGTTCACCAGCGCGGCGGTGCCGCACCTGACCGAGTCGAACGGCGTCATCGCCTATCTGTCCTCGGTGAGCGCCTCGTTGACGCCGCCGTGGCCCGGGCTCGGCGCCTATGCCGTCAGCAAGGCCGCCCTCGACAAGCTCATCGAGGCCTGGCGCGTGGAGCATCCGACGCTCGGCTTCACCCGCGTGGTCGTGGGCGACTGCGCCGGCGGCGAGGGCGACTCGCTCACCCAGTTCGCCAACAACTGGGACTGGGACCTCGCAGCGGAGCTGCACCCTGTGTGGTCGGCCCGCAACCTCATCGCCGGGTCGCTGCTCGACGTGGAGCACCTGGTCACCGTTGTCCACACCGTCATGCAGCTCGGCGCCAACGCGGCCGTGCCGACGGTGGCCGTGATCCCCCGCCCGCCGGCCTGACCGCAACCCTCCTCGCCCGACCACCGCAGGAGTCAAAGGGGGGCGGCGCCGGATTTCCGCTCGGCCATGGCCCGGATCATGCTGTCCTGCACGAACGAGGCCACGAGCGTGCCGTCGGTGGCGAACACGTCGGCACGGCCGTAGCTGCGGCCGTGCCCGGCGTGGACGCTGCGGTGGGCGAGCAGGAGCCAGCTCGCCGCAGAGAACGGCTCGTGGAAGGTGATGGTGTGCCCGAGCACCCCGGTCGACAGGGTGACGTGGGCCTGCGCCTGCCCGACCCCTTCGTGCGGCCGCATGGCCGTCCCGATGAGGAACCCGTCGGTGGCGAAGGCGAGCAGGGCTTGGCTCGTCACGGCTTCCTCCGGCGCGCCGGGGAAGGCGGTCCACACCTGGAGCTCGGGCGGCCCGACCTGCGCCGGGTCGCTCAGGTCGACCCCGTCCACGATCTGCACCGCCCAGTCGTCGCCCGACGGCCCCGCGTCGGGGGCGGCGACCGCGGGGGCCGGGTCGGCGTGACGGATGAGGTCCGGCTCCTCGGCGCTCATGAGCACCATGGACCGGGTGCAGATCCGTGCCCCCTGGGAGATGGTCACCGTGCTGCTGGCGAGCGCCCTGCCGGCGTGGACCGGGTCGACCGTGATCTCGACACCGGTGTCGGGCGCGGCGGCGCGGGCGAACACGGTGTGGAGTGTCTTCACCGTCTTCCCCTCGTGGCCGGCCGCGGCGGCGACGATCGACTGGGCCAGCAGCTGGCCACCGAACACGACCGGGTGTCCGGTGTGCACGTTCTCCGCCCGGTAGCGGCCTTCACCGGCCGGCTCCAGGTGCAGGGACTCGAGGATGGACTTGACCGCGACCACGGGCGCGACCGTCTACCGGGGGGCCGGGCTGCTCAGACGGCGACTTTGTCTTCGACCCGCATGATGCGGGCCAGATTGCCGCCCATGATGTTGGCCACGTCCTCGTCCGACAGGCCCTTCGGCAGGTGGTCGATGTAGCTGCACGGCTCGGCCAGGCCCTCGGGGTGCGGCCAGTCCGACCCGAACAGCAGGTGGTCGGCGCCCAGCTCGTCCACCAGCGCCTGGATGCGGTCCTCGTGGAAGGGGCTGATGTAGATGTTGCGCTTGAAAGCGTCGACGGGGTTCTCCGGGAACATCTGCGGCATCTTGCGGTAGACGTCGTGCAGGTGCTCGAGGAAGGGGATAACCCAGTCGGCCCCGTTCTCGATGAGGGCGATGCGCAGGTCCGGGAAGCGCGACAGCACGCCGTGGCAGGTGAGCGCGGCGCAGGTGTCCTCGATGGCCCGCTTGCCCATGGTGAGCATGCGGAAGGAGTCGAGCCGGAACGGCAGCATCTCCGTCGGGCCCGTCCAGTCGCTCTGGTAGCGGGCGTAACCGCTGTCCGAGGCGTGCATGGAGACGAGGATGTCGGTCTCCACCACCCTCTGCCAGAACGGGTCGAACTCGGGGAGCCCGAACGAACGCGAGCCGCGGTAGCCGGGCACCGGCGCAGGACGGATGAGCACCGTCTTCGCGCCGTGCTCCACGCACCACTCGAGCTCCTCGATGGCCTTCTCCACGATGGGCAGCGTGATGACGGGTGTGGCGAAGATGCGGTCCTCGTAGTTGAAGGTCCACGTCTCGTACATCCACTCGTTGAGGGCGTGGATGGCGACGTGGATGAGCTCCGGATCGTCGCGCATGCGCTCCTCGAGGAGGCTGGCGAGGGTCGGGAACATAAGGGTGCGGTCGATGCCGAGCTCGTCCATGACCTCGATGCGCGGTGCCGGCTCGCGGAAGGCCGGGATGGCTTTCATGGGCTCCCCCACCAGCTCCCGGTAGGACTTGCCCTCCGGGTTGCCGTTGCGGAAGTACTCCTCCTGGGCACCGGGCCGGGCCACCACGTCGAAGGTGGGGTTCGGGATGTAGTCGCTCACCGTGCCCCGGACCATGATCTTCGTCCGGCCCTCGATCTCGACGTACTTGATCGCCTCGCGGTACTTCTTCGGCAGGTGCCGCGTGAAGGCGTCCTTCGTCTCGTACATGTGGTTGTCCGAGTCGAACACCGGGAAATCCAGCTTGCGCGCCATGATGCCAGCGACCCCCATTTATCGACAGCGACGTCAAAATCGGTTACTAGGAACGGGGCCAATCTAGAGTATTATCGACGTCGACGTCAAGGCGACGGGGTGGGGTGCAGGACGACCGGCCGCCGGGCGTTCGGCGGACCGCCAGGTCAGGCAGCGAAACGCAGGAGGGCCCGGATCGTGACGCTCACGAGCGGCAGCGACGTCTACTACGACCCCTACGACTTCGAGATCGACAGCGATCCGTATCCCGTCTGGCGCCGGCTGCGCGACGAGGCGCCCCTCTACTACAACGAGAAGTACGACTTCTGGGCCCTGAGCCGCTACGAGGACGTGGAGAAGGGGCTCATGGACTGGGAGACCTACCGGTCCGGCAAGGGATCGATCCTCGAGCTCATCCGGGCCGAGTTCCCCATCCCGTCGGGGCTCATCCTCTTCGAGGACCCGCCCGAGCACCACGCGCACCGCGCCCTCATGTCGCGGGTCTTCACCCCCCGGCGCATGAACGACCTGGAGCCGAAGGTGCGCGAGTACTGCAGGCGGGCCCTCGATCCGCTCGTGGGCGGCGACCGTTTCGACTTCATCGCCGACATCGGCGCGCAGATGCCCATGCGGGTCATCGGCTTCCTCCTCGGTATCCCCGAGCAGGACCAGGCCGCCATCAAGGAGCACCTCGACGAAGGACTGCGTCTCAAGAGCGACGAGGACGTCACCTTTGCAATCGACCTCGGCAGCGGGGACATGTTCGGCGACTACATCGACTGGCGGGCCGAGCACCCGAGCGACGACCTCATGACCCAGCTGCTCAACGCCGAGTTCGAGGACGAGAAGGGCGTGACCCGCCGGCTCACCCGCGACGAGGTCCTCACCTACGTGAACCTGCTGGCCGGCGCCGGCAACGAGACG
>DASRBM010000422.1:0-6360 GCA_035653635.1 Acidimicrobiales bacterium
TAGGCGGTGGCTGTCTTCCGGCGGCGGGTGCTCGTGCGGATGTCCACCGGTGGGTCGAGGTTCGGCGGCTGCGGGGCGAGGAAGGGCTGCTGCATGGCGGCCATGTTGCTCGGGGGGTGTGACGGCTTGGGTCATGGTGCCCGACCAGGAACGACGCCGGCGCGCCGGATCGGCGCCGCCGGGCTCACCAGCGCTTGCGACGTCCGCTGCGCGACAGCTCGGCCAGGTAGCGGTTGTAGGCGGCGAGCTCCTCGTCCTCCTCCTCGTCCGTCACCGCCCGCGGGCCCGCCCCCGCGCCGGCGGCCGAGGAGGGCGGCGGTGCGGGCGAGCCGGGAGCGGAGCGCTCCTCGTGGAGCAGGCGCCACCACATGTAGACGACGTACCCGGCGAAGATCGGCCACTCGAAGACGTAGGCCCAGCTGAGGGTGTTGCCCCCGACGGCCCGGGTCACCTGCCACCAGCACAGGGCGAGGAAGGCGAGGACGAGCACGGCGGCCGTCGCTGTGAGCAAGGCCCGGCGAGGGGGCTGGGCTCGGTCCACGCCCAGAGGCTAACGGGAGCCGCCGTTGCATCCCCGGCGGTCCGGGCCGGGACGGGCTCCATGCTTTACAGTGCCCGGCGGCGGGAAGAGCCGCCGGGCGCAGCTTTCGGTCGGTCGTCGGGGGACGGGAACGGGGGCGGGGAGACGTGACGCAGCCTTCTGGCGTGGGCCATGCCGTGGCGGCCGGCGCCGCAGCGGCGGCCCCGCCCAACGAACGACGCTGGTGGACGCTCGCCGCGGTGTGCGGCGCCACCTTCATGCTGCTCGTGGACGTCACCATCGTGCAGGTGGCGCTGCCGACCATGCAGCGGACCCTCCACGCGAGCTTCAGCGATCTGCAGTGGGTCATCTCGGCCTACGCGCTCACGCTCTCCGCGCTGCTCCTCACCCAGGGGTCGCTCGCCGACCGCTTCGGCCGAAAGCGCGTGTTCATGGCCGGACTCGCCGTCTTCAGCGTCGCCTCCCTCGCCTGTGGGCTGGCGACGAGCGCGGGGTTGCTCATCGCCGCCCGGGCTGTGCAGGGGGTGGGCGGGGCCGGCATGTTCGCGACGGGGCTCGCGCTCATCGGCCAGGACTTCCGCGGCAAGGAGCGCGGGACCGCCATCGCCGCCTGGGGCGCCACCGTCGGCGGTGCCGTCGCCGTCGGCCCACTCGTCGGCGGAGCCCTCACGAGCGCCTTCGGATGGCCGTGGATCTTCTACGTGAACGTCCCCATCGGCGCGCTCACCCTCGCCGTGTCGGCCTGGCGGATGGTGAACATGCGCGATCCGGGGGCGAAGCGTCTCGACCTGGCCGGGCTCGTCACCTTCTCGGGGTCGCTGTTCTTCCTCGTCCTCGGGCTCACCCGCGGGAACGACGACGGGTGGAGCAGCCGCCCGATCCTCGTGTACCTGTGCGCGGCGGCGCTGCTCATGCTGGCCTTCGTCACCGCCGAGCTCCGCCAGGAGCGCCCGATGTTCGATCTGTCGCTGTTCCGCAACCCCGGCTTCGTGGGCGTGTCCATCGCCACCTTCGGCATCGGGGCCGGGATGTTCGCCATGTTCCCGTACCTGACGCTCTACCTGCAGAACGACCTCGGCCTGTCACCGTTGCAGGGCGGCCTCCGTCTGCTTCCGATGACGATCCTCTCCTTCATCGTGCCGCTGCTCGTGCGTCCGCTGTCCGAACGTCTGGCGCCCGGGTTGGTGCTCGGCTCCGGTTTCGTCATCTGCGCGGCCGGGGTCGCGCTCATGCACATGATCGGGCCGCAGACCGGCTTCACCGCGCTGGTGCCCGGCTTCGTGGTGGCCGGCTTCGGCGTCGGCATCGCCAATCCGGCCATCGCCCGCATCGCGCTGGGCGTCGTGGCACCCGAGCGCAGCGGCATGGCATCGGGCATCAGCAACACCTTCCGCATCGGCGGCCTCGCCACCGGTGTGTCCGCGCTCGGCGCCATCTTCGAGCAGCGGCTCGGGGCGTCGCTGCATCAGCATCTCGGCCACGTGCCGGCAGGACTCACGAAGGCCGTCGCCGCCGGCGGGCTGCGGGCGGCCGGCACCCTCGTGCACGGTGCTCCGGCGGTGGTGACCGCGGCACGCGCCAGCTTCGTGACCGGCATGCAGGACCTGTTCGTGGTGGGGGCCGCCGCCATCTTCGGCGGGGGGTTGTTCGCCACCTTCGTACGCAGTCGTGACTTCCACCAGGCCGTGTGGCAGCCGCCGGTCATGCCCGCCCTCGAACCCGAAGCGGAGCCGCTGCCCGAACCGGCCGGCTGACCGGCCGCCTCAGCGCTCGAAGGTGCCGACGAGCGTCCCGGTCACGAGGTGCGGCGTGCGGTCGAGGGCGTGGCGGACGGCGGATGGATCGTCGCCGTCGCCCGTGTCGAGCGGTTCCGCCAGGGCGAAGAGTCGGAAGAAGTAGCGGTGTGGATCGTCGCCGACGGGGGGCAGGGGACCGTCGTAGCCGCGGTCGCCGAACCCGTTCTGCCACGCCGTGCCGCCCGGGGGCTCGGCGCCCTCGGGAACGGCGGTCACGTCGGGGTCGATACCGGTGACGAGCCAGTGCAGGAACGTGCCGCCCGGCGCGTCCGGGTCCTCGCACACGAGGGCGACCTCGGCCGTGCCCGCCGGCAACTCGTCCCATTCGAGGGCCGGTGAGACGTTGTCGCCCACCTTCGTGTAGCGGGGCGGGATCGGCGCGTCGGAGCTGAAGGCGGGCGAACGCAGCGTCACCACGTTGCCGGGGTCACCGCCGCCGCCGCTCCCGCCGAGCGGCCCGGCCGCCCGATCGGTGATCGACGCCGGATTGGGGCCGCCGACCTCGTCGGCGAGCGCCTCCTTGGCCAGACGTTCGGCGTCCTCGTCGGAGTGGCCCTCGTCCACGAATCGCTTGCGCAACCGGTGGAGCCGCTCGTCGTACTTGTTGCTTCCCGGGGTGGGCATGGTGGTCGCCTACCCGCCGGCGGGCGCCGGGACACGCCGGGGAACCCGCCATTGCCGCACGCGGCCACCTAGCCTCGGGGCGTGCCCCTCGTGCGCGACCGCCCGGCGCTGCGTCGACTGCGTCGGGCGCTGCTGGCGCTCTTCGCGGTGCTGCTCGGCGGCACGATCGGCTACGCCGTGCTTGGGAGCCCCGTCCTCGACGCCGTGTACCGCACGGTGACCGTCGTGACGACCGTCGGCTTCCAGCAGCCCCGCCAGCCGGGCACGGCGGAGAAGGCCTTCACCATCGTGCTCGTGCTCGTCGGTGTCGGCACCACGTTGTACGCGCTTGGCGCGCTCCTCGAGGTGATCATCGAGGGGCAGCTGGCGGAGAGCGTCGGGAGGAGACGCATGGAGCGCAGGATCGCGGCGATGTCGGCCCACGTCATCATCTGCGGGTGGGGGCGGGTCGGACGGGTGGTGGCCGACCAGCTCGCCGGTCGCAACATCCCGTTCGTCGTCGTCGACATGGACGGGGAGCGGGTGGCGGGCATTCCCTATCCGACCGTCGTGGGCGACGCCACCGATGACGCCGTGCTGCGGGCCGCCGGCATCGACCGGGCCAAGGCTCTCGTCACCGTCATGAGCAACGACGCGGCCGACGTGTACGTCACACTGTCGGGCCGCTCGCTCAACCCCGAACTCTTCATCGTCGGCCGGGCGCGGATCACCGACTCCGAGGAGAAGATCCGCCGCGCCGGCGCCGACCGCGTCGTCAATCCGCAGGCCATCGGCGGGTCGAGGATCGCGGCGATGCTCCTGCAACCGCACGTGGCTGAATTCCTCGACGTGGTCACGCGTGAATCAGGCATGGAGTTCCGGCTCGAGGAGGCCATGATCTCGAGCGGGTGCCCGCTCGAGGGGCGTACCCTCGGCGACTGTCACATCCGGTCGCGCACCGGCGCCCTCGTGCTCGCCTTACGCCAACATGACGGCTCCTTCGTGACGAACCCTCCGCCGGAGACGCTCCTGTCCGCCGGCCAGGTGCTCATCGCCATCGGGACCGAAGGACAGCTCGGTCAGCTCGCCGGGATGATGGGTCCCGACGCCGCGCCGGCCCTTTCCTGAGATCCTCGACTGCCTCGCCGCCATGGCGGCGCGTTAGCATCTTCCGGTGCTCGGCCTCCTCGATCCCACCCACTTCGTCCAGAGCGGGACGTACGCCGCCGTCTTCATCCTCTGCGTACTGCAGTCGTGCTGCATCCCGACCTCGTCGGAGCTGACGATGGGCTTCGCCGGTGTCATGGCCTCGGGTGGGGTCGCCGGTCACCACGTGAATCTCGTTGTCGTCATCGTGGTGGCGGTCGTCGGTGAAGTGCTCGGCGCGTACATCGCCTGGGCCGTCGGCCGCTACGGAGGAAGGGCCTTCGTCGACCGCTTCGGCAAGTACGTGTTGCTCAGCCATCACGACCTCGACCGGGCGGAGAACTGGTACCGCCGCCACGAGCGCTTCGGTGTGCTCGGCAGCCGGTTGCTCCCGGTGATCCGCAACTTCGTCGCCGTGCCGGCCGGCATCGCCGAGGTGCCGCTCGTGCGCTTCGGCATCCTCACCGCCGTCGGCTCGGCCATCTGGCTCACCGCCTTCGCCCTCATCGGCTACGAGGTCGGCAACCACTGGCGTTCGATCGCCCACGGCTTCAGCGACGTCGGCTACGTCCTCGCGGCCGTGGCGGTGGTGGCCATCGTCTACGGCGTGTACCACCGCTACCGCAGCTACAAGGCCGCCGCAGCCCTCGGCGCCGGGGCGGAGAGCGCCGCCGACTGACTCAGTCGCCGTCGGCGGCCTTGAGCGCGTCGGCGGCCGGCTGCGGCACCGTCCACTGCTCGCGGGGCCGGTGGTGCTCGCGGGTCCAGGCCACGGTGACCGGCGCGCTGCCGGCGGCCTGCAGCAGCTCGGCGCCCACCGCGTCGTGGGTGAGATAGAGCCGGATCCGGCGACGCCAGCGCCCCTCGCGTCGCCCGCCACCGGGCTCGGCTGCAAGCCGGGCACGGCCTGCGACCATGGCGAGGGCGGTGACGACGGCCCGCGCCAGTGTGCCGAAGCCGGCTTCGACCTTGCCGGCGTCGTGCAGGAGGGCGGCGGCCACGACGGCCCGGTCGGGCTCGGCCGGCGCGCCGAGCAGCGCCAGAGTGCCCCTGGCCACCCCGACGGCATGACGCCGGTCGGGACCCGACATGCGCCCCCACAGGTCCTGCTCGCCCGGGACCAGCCATCTCCGCGCCCACGCCTCGTCGGCCGGCTTGGGTCCTCCGGGCCACAGCGCGCCGAAGAACCGGCCGGCCAGGTGCCGGAGCGAGCCGAACTCGGTGGTGGCCGCCATCGTGGCGGCAGCGTAGTGCTCGTCAGTCGCGCATCTTGACCGCGTGCACCCGCTGCTGGCGGATGCGCACGACGACCCTGCCCTCGCCCGGTCCGTCGTGCTCGCGCAGATCGGCGCCGTACTTGGCCCCCACGCGATCGGCGAAGGCGTAGCTGTCGTCGGCGGTGATCTCCGCCTGCCCCCGCAACTCCAGGTAGCGGTACGGGTTGGCCACGTCGAGCAGGAGCAGCGAGCACTGCGGACGCGCCAGGAGGTTCTTCGTCTTCTGCCTGCTCGTGTTGAGCGAGATGGCCACGTCGTCGCCTTCGGCGAGGAACCAGATCTCCGACAACTGGGGGAGGCCGTCGGGTCCCACGGTGGCGAGCGTGGCGAACTCGCCCTGGAGCAGGTCGCGATGGGAATCGGGAATGCGGGTCACGAACGCCGGTCTACCGGGCACGCAGTCCCCGCCGGGTCGGGGGCGCCGGGCCGGGGTAAGGGTTCTCCATGCAGGCCTCCCATGCCACCATGTCCGGCGTCCGCTCCTCCGACGTGACCGAGCTGCTCCGAGGCCGGGGACCGTTCCTGTCGCTGTATCTCACGACCGAGTCCGACATCGCCAACGCGGCGCAGCGGTCGGACCAGCACTGGAAGTCCCTGCGCCGGCAGCTGGCCGACGACGGCGCCCCCGAGGAGCTGTTGTCGTCGGTGGACCCGCTCGTCGGGCCCGCCCATCTCGAGGGGGAGACGCTCGTCGTGCTCGCCCGGGCCGACGGTCGGCGGGTGATCGACCATCCGTCCACACCGCCGGTGCGCGACCTCGCGCGCTGGAGCGCGTTGCCGACCCTCGTCCCCCTCCTCGAATGGCGTCAGCGTTCGGTGCCGCATGTCGTGGTGGTGACCGACCGGCATGGCGCCGACATCCTGACCGTCGCCGGCGACGGCAGCGAGCGGGAGCGCGAGGTGGAAGGCGACGACAAGCCCCTGCGCAAGAGCGGCCCCGGCGGCTGGTCGCAGCGCCGGTACCAGGAGCGGGCCGAGAACACCTGGGAGCAGACGG
>DASRBM010000423.1:0-2703 GCA_035653635.1 Acidimicrobiales bacterium
TTTCACTGACTACGGCTGCGGGACCATGACCAACTGTCTCACCCAGCGCGTCGCCGCGTCACAGGGCGGCTCGCTCGACCTCCTCGCCGCCAACACGAACTACTACGTCCTGAGCGCCACGAACGCCTGCCAGTACGTCAAGTCCACAGACCGGTACACGACCGTGAACGTCTCAGGTTCGCAGAACGGCGCCCTCGTCACCGGGCACTTCGGGTGGGACGGCACCCAGTGGCAGTTCTTCGTCACGAACTTCATCACCCCACCGCCGGCGGCGACCTGCTCCAACTCCTACGGCCCGCTCACGGCCATCGCCTCCATCGCCGAGTCGACGACGGGCACGCCCCAGGGGTCTGGTTTCACTGGATCGCAGTGGCAGGGGACGGTGACGAACGGCGACGCCGGCAACACCTTCCTCGGCGGCCCGGTGACCATGACCCTCGACTGGACGCCGGACCCGAGCGTCGGGGCGTGGGACTTCTCCGGTACCTACAAGGTCGCCGGAGCGAACGGGTCGAACAACTCGGTCTCGGGGGCTGTCGACGGGGCCATCGCCCCGAACGGGGCCGTCAACGCCAACCTGACGATCACCTCGATCACGGGGCAGTTCGCCGGCCGTACGGGCTACGGCACCTTGACCGGCAGCGCCTCGCCCACGCCCGACGCCCACCAGGGTCCGCCTTCGTTCTTCAACGTGACCTTCAGCTGGATCACGCAGAACGGCTAGGCGGACACCGCCGGCGCAAGACGGTCCCCGACGCCACGTTCCCGTAGCGACGGGGGCCCGCGGCGGCGGGCCGAAGGGTGCGGGATCGATGGGTGCAGGGCTCACAGACGGAAACCGGGGACTGCGCTCCGCCGCGGCCGACGCCGCCCTCGGGGCGCTCCGGCTCAAGAGAAGGGCGGCCCGGGCTTCGGCCCTCGCCCGGCTCTCGATGCTGGCCAAGGCCAAGGGCTCCTCGATCGACCTCGACGTGGCCGGCGACCTCGAGGTCGGCAAGGACGTCCGCTTCTGGGTGGAGCCCGGCACCCGCAACGTGCTTCGCATCGGCCCCGGCGTACAGCTCCTCGACCGCGTCCTCGTCCACTTGAAGGGCGGCACGGTCGAGCTCGGCGAGGGCGTGCAGGTCCGGCGGGACACCGTCCTCAACGTGTCGGGCCGGTTCGTGTGCGAGGGCCACAACATCATCAGCTACGCCAATCTCGTCCACTGCGCGGAGGAGATCGTCCTCGAGCAGTACGCGTCGACGAACGAGTTCGTCTCCATCATCGACTCGACCCACCACCACGACGGTGAGCGCCCGTTCTTCTACGAGAACATGACGAGCGCCCCCATCCGCATCGGCGCCAATGCCTGGATCTGCAACAAGGCGTCGGTCCTCATGGGTGTGCACGTGGGCGCCAACTCGGTCGTCGCCTCGCACTCGGTGGTGAACAAGGACGTGCCTGAGGCCACTGTCGTCGGCGGGGTCCCCGCCAGGGTGGTGGCCGAGCGCAAGGTCGGCGAAGCCGCCCGCGCCCTGGCCGACGGACAGCGGCGCAGCGGTCTTCGCGCGATAGCCCCGTGAGCCCGCGGCGGAGGGGCGGCGCCATCCCTCCCTACGTGAAGGCGACGGTGCGCTGGGAGCTCCACGCGCTCGGGGTCCGTCTGCGTCAACGCGTCCGGCCGACCCGTCTCGGCGACGGGCCCTTCCGGCTCGACATCGGCGCCGGAGGGCACGGCCGTCCCGGGTGGACGACGGTGGACATCGTCGCACCGGCCGACATCGTGACCGACGTGCGCTGGCACATCCCCCTGCCCGACGGCTCGTGCACCGCCATCTTCTGCGAGCACCTCGTCGAGCACCTCCACTTCCGCGACGACGTCCCCCGGTTCCTGGCCGAGTGCCGGCGCCTGCTCGCGCCGGGCGCGCCCATCCGCCTGTCCGTACCCGATGCCAGTCGCTACCTGCGGGCGTATGTGGCCGGCCAGACCGCCGACCTCGGCGCGCTCCACCCCGAGGCCACCACCCCGATGACGGTCGTAAACTGGGCCTTCCACGGCTACGGGCACCGCTTCGGATGGGACGGCGAAACCCTCGTGCAGGCTCTGCGCGATGCCGGGTTCGAGGACGTCGAGGAGATGGAGTTCGGCCTCTCCCGCCACGCGGACCTCGCCCTCGACCGCCCCGAGCGGGCGGTGGAGAGCCTCTACGTCGAAGCGCTGGCGCCGTCGGTGCGCACGTTCGGATCCGGCCGATGACCCTCTCCATGGCCGGGAAAGTGGTGAGCGACAGCGTGGTCGCGCAGCGAGCGGGCGCGACGGTTCCCATGGCGGTCGTCATCCCGACGTTCGATCGCCGCGAGCTGCTCCAGGAACTGTTGGAGGCCGTCGACGCGCTCGACCCGGCGCCGGCCGAGGTGGTGGTCGTTTCGGACGGCTCCAGTGACGGCACGGACGAGCTCGTGGCCGACCTCGGCGTCACCCTGCTCGTAACACCCCGTCTCGGTCCTGCAGCCGCCCGCAACGCGGGCTGGCGGGCGACGACGAGCGATGTGGTCGCCTTCGTCGACGACGACTGCCTGCCCGATCCCTCGTGGCTCGGCCGGCTGTGGACGGCCTTCTCCGCGTTGCCGGAGGTGGGTGTCGTCCAGGGACGGACCCGGCCGGTGCGTCCTCCCGGCCCCTACGAGCGGACGATCGACGTGGCGAGCGAGTACGGCCTC
>DASRBM010000424.1:0-5961 GCA_035653635.1 Acidimicrobiales bacterium
CGCTGGGCCATGTAGCCGAGCTCGTCCTTCGAGTGCATGGTCACCGGCCGAAGGTCCGAGCGGGCGTGGGCGGCGTCGAGACGCCCGTCCGACAGCGCCTCCATGGCCCTCGTGAAGTCGGCCAGGACGCCGAGCGCGAGATGGTCGGCGGCAGCTGCCACCTGCCGGGTGGCCCGGGCGATGATGCCGGGGAGGACGAGGCCGACGGCGATGGTGAGGAGGGCGACGCCGACGAAGATGTCCTGCAGCATCGCGACGAGCACCCGTTGGCCCTTGTCCACGTGCCCGACGGCGACCAGGTAGCCGGCGCCGTCGAGGACGAGGACCGCGAGCATGCACGTCGTGAGCTTCAGGTGCATGGACCGGTACGGTCGGGGCCGGCCCAGGTTGACGCGGTCGCGCCACTTGCGCCACACGAAGAGGATCGATCCCGAGTAGGCGAGCCCGATGCCGAAGAGGACGGTGGGCAGCCCGAACTGCTCGAACCCGAGCACCGTGGCCGCGAACCAGACGAAGGCCGCGCCCACCCCGAGCGCGATGAGACCCTTCCCCGCCCGGTACGGCCGGGCCCGCTCGGGCTCGTGGTGACGCAACAGCCACACCGCCACCGACGGGAGCGCGATGCCGATCAGGTAGGTGAGGTTGGCGGCGGCGATGAGCCAGATGGGATCGCCGAGCAGCAGGAAGGCGATGGCGCTGGCGGCGGTGAGCAGGATGGCGAACCACGGGGCGTCGTAGCGGTTGCGCAGCCCCGTCACCCGGGGCAGCAGACCGTCGTCGGACAGCTGCGACAGCGTGCGCGAGGCGCCCGAGAGCGGCTGCAGGGTCCCGTGGAACATGTTCATGGTGAGGAACCAGATGGCGAAGGCCTTGCCGGCGGCGCCCACGAGCGGCGCGAAGGTCGGGCCCAGCACAGCGGCCAGGTCCCCCTCGAGCGGGCGGGGCCCGAACACGCCGAGCCACACGACCGGGAGGGCGACGAAGTACAGGCAGGCCATTCCGGCACTGACCTTCATGGCCCGCTTGTAGTCGCGCAGGGGATTGCGCATCTCACCGATGTGGCAGGCCGCCGCCTCGAAGGCGGGGGCGGCGAAGCCGACGAGGTAGAGGCCGGCCATGGCGCTCGTGACGGCCCCGAACACGCCGTGGAACGGCGAGGTCAAGTGGAACGAGGTCGCCCGGCGCCAGTCCACGTGATGGGTGAGCACGGGCACGACGGCCGACAGCACCGCCAAGGTCGCCGACGTGAGCGCCATGGGGACGGCCACGCGTGCGGCCCATTTGACGCCGCACAGGTTCACCGCCGCGAAGATGCAGACGATGCCGACGGCGAGTTGCGTCACGGGCACGTGCGGCAGATACCAGTCGTGGACGGCGGTGGCCGACAGGATGGCCGTGAGGCCGCATGTCGGCACCCATCCCCACCAGTAACAGACGCCCGACAGGTTGGCGAGGACCTCGCTGTACGGGCGGAAGGCCTCGGCGCAGGTGGCGGCGATGCCGCCGACCCGGTGCGGGTACATGGCGCCGAGCTCGATCCACCCAGGAAGTGCCGCCAGGCTCAGGACCAGGCCCACGGCGAGCAGCGGCACCGCGGCCGTCCCCTGGGCGGCGAGCACGGCGCCGATGAGGAACAGGCTCTGGTTGCTGCCCCCCATGGCGAGGGCCGAGGCACCGCCCCAGCCGATGCTCCGAGGGTGGAGAGGCGCAGGGCTCTGCTGGTCGAGATCGGCTATCGCGTCCACCTCACGCCACTGGCGCGCCCCGCGTAGGTCACGCTTGTCCACTGCCCAGCACCCCCCGGTTGCTGCAGTGGATGGTAAACCGGCGGCCGCCGGCGTGACTACTGGCAGCGACGTGAATACCGCGTTCTGCGTTTATGACCTAGTGCACACACCGCTGCCCGTGGTGCCCGAACCGCTGAGCACGCAGACGTGCGTCTCAGGCCGGCTCTGCGTCGAGGGCGAGCGCCGCTTGGTCGACCGGCGCATGCGCGCCGCGATCGTGCCGGGCCCGGATGGAGGGCACCACGAACGAGCAGGCGAGAGCCACCGCCGCGAGGATCACGGCCCCGGCGAAGGCCCGGGCATACCCGTCGGTCAGGGCCACCGCCGCCGACAGCGCCCCGTGGCCGGCGGCGAGGACGGCGTGGGTGCGGTCGGTCGCCACCGTGGCCAGCGCAGCCAGGCCCAGCGAGCCACCCATCTGGCGTGACGTGTTGAGCACGCCCGACGCCAACCCCGCTTCTGTGAAGTGGACGCCGGCAGTGGCCGCCGAGGCGAGAGGGGTGAAGAGCACGCCGAGAGCGAGCGAGATGAGACACCCGGGCAGGAGCACGTGGAGCGGATACCCGCTGTGGGCGTCGATCCGGGTGAGCCAGACGAATCCCACGGCGGCGAGGGCGGTGCCGCCGAGCAGTAGAGGCCGGACGCCGGACCTCGGCAGGATGCGCGAGCTCGTCTGGGCACCGACGATGATGACGAGGCCCATGGGGAGGAAGGCGAGACCGGCACGCAGCGCGCTGTAGTGCAGCACGTTCTGCATGTAGAGCGACAGGAAGTACCACATCGAGAAGAAGGCGGCGCCGACGAGCAGCATCACGGCGTTGGCGCCGGTGACCGACCGGGAGCGGAACAGCCGGAAGGGCACGAGCGGCCGTGTGGCCACGCGCAGCTCGATGAACGTGAAGACGGCCAGCAGGGCCGCCGCCACGCCGAGCAGCGCCAACGTGTAGGTCGACGTCCACGCGTGGGTGTCGGTGCCGACGATGGCGTAGATGAGGACGCCGAGCCCGGCCGTGACGGTGACGGCGCCGGCCACGTCGAGCGAACGGGCCTGGGCCGCGTCCTTCGTCCGCAGCTCGGTGAGGTACCGGACCGCCGCCGCCATGGCCAGGGCGCCGATGGGGATGTTCACGAACAGCACCCACCGCCACGACAGCTCGGCGGTGAGGACCCCGCCGAGCACGGCCCCGGTGGCGCCCCCGGCACCGGCCACCGCGCTCCAGGTCCCGAGCGCCTTGGCCACCCGTGCGCCCGAGAAGGTGGTGACGATGATGGTGAGCGTCGCCGGCGACAGGATGGCGCCACCGATGCCCTGCATGGCCCGGGCCGCGGTCAGCCAGGCCGAGTTCTGGGCCACGCCGCCGACGAGGCTCGCGGCGGTGAACAGGAACATGCCGAGCAGGTAGATGCGCCGGCGTCCGAAGATGTCGGCCGCCCTCCCGCCGAGGAGCAGGAAGCCGGCGAAGGTGAGGACATAGGCGTTCACCACCCACTGCAGGCCCGTCGGGCTGTAGTGGAGGTCGCGCCCGATCGAGGGCAGCGCCACGTTCACGATCGACACGTCGAGGACCACCATGAACTGCGCCACGCAGGCGATGGCGAGGACGATGCCGTCGGAGGAGCGGCCGCGCCCGGTCGTGTCGTCGGGGACGGCCGCTGCGGTCGTGTCGGTCATGTCGTCTCTCCCCCCTGCCCGGCCACGCATTCGGCGAGCCGGCGGCGGAGGTATCCCCGCTCGCTCGCGTTCGTGGTGAGCTCGAGTGCACGTCGGTAGCCGTCGGCTGCCTGCTCGCGGTGGCCCAGGCGCCGCAGCAGGTCGGCGCGGGTCGCGTGCAGGAGCCGGTACTCGGCGAAGGCCGGCTCGCGTTCCAATTCTCGAAGATAGCGGAGCCCGACCTCCGGACCGTCCGCCATGGCGACCGCGACCGCCCGGTTGAGCGCCACCACCGGCGACGGCGAAAGGGCGGCGAGACGGTCGTAGAGGGCGGCGATCTGGTCCCAGTCCGTGTCCTCGGGCCGCGCCGCGCCGTCGTGGAGGGCGGCGATGGCCGCCTGGAGCTGGTACGGACCCGGACGGCGGCGGCGCAGGGCCGCGTCGAGCACCGCCGTCCCCTCGTCGATGCTCTCCCGGTCCCAGCGCGTCCGGTCCTGCTCCTCGAGCGGCACGAGCTCACCGCCCGGTCCGCTGCGGGCCGGGCGGCGGGCGTCGGTGAGCAGCAGCAGCGCCAGGAGACCGAGGACCTCGGCTTCGTCCGGCATGAGCTGCGCCAGCATGCGGGCGAGGCGGATGGCCTCGTCGCTCAACTGGGTCCGCACGAGCCCGTCGCCCGCGCTCGCGCTGTAGCCCTCGTTGAAGAGGAGGTACACCACGGCGAGCACGGCCGGTGTGCGTTCGGGCAGCAGATGCCCCGGCGGCACCCGGTAGGGGATGCCGGCGTGGCGGATCTTCCTCTTCGCCCGCACGAGGCGCTGGGCCATGGTGGACTCGGGGACGAGGAAGGCCGAGGCGATCTCGGCGGTGGTGAGCCCGGCGATGGTGCGCAGGGTGAGCGCGACCTGGGCCGGCAGGGCGAGCGCCGGGTGGCAGCAGGTGAAGACGAGGCGCAGGCGGTCGTCGACGATGCCGCTGTCGTTGCCCGTCACGGGGTCGGTGGCGCCGAACACGGAAAGCTCCTCGATCTTCTCCTGCTGCCGCTGGGCCCGTCGCAGCCGGTCGACGGCTGCGTTGCGCGCCGTGGTGGTGAGCCAGGCCCCGGGCGCGTCGGGCACGCCGCGGCGTGGCCAGTCGTGCAGGGCCTTGGCGAACGCCTCCTGGGCGCAGTCCTCGGCCAGATCCCAGTCGCCGGTCACACGGATGAGGGTGGCGACGATGCGTCCCCACTCCCCGCGGAAGGCGGCGGTGACGGCCTCGGCTGCCGCTGACCGGGCTACATCTCCCAGATCGGCCTCACTTCGATCGACCCGTGGCGTGCGCCCGGGATCTTCGCGGCGATCTCGATGGCCTCGTCGAGGTCCTTGCAGTCCACGAGGAAGTAGCCGCCCACCTGCTCCTTGGTCTCGGCGAAGGGCCCGTCGGTGGTGAGGGTCTCGCCGTTGCGCACCCGGACGGTGGTGGCGTCGGACGAGGGACGGAGACGTTCACCGCCCTGGAGCACGCCACGCTCGGCGATCTCCTCCATGAAGGCGGCGTACTCGGCCGTGATGCCCGTGTCCGCCTGGCTCTCCCCGGTGGTCGATTCCTCTTCGGTGCAGATCATGAGCAGGTATCGCATGGTCCCTCCTGTTCGGCGTCCAACTGGTCACCCTGACGACGTTCGGGATCGCCCCGGATCGACACCTCGCCGGAAATTTATGGGTTACCGTGCCGAGCCGGTGCGCCCGAGCCGGGCCGCCATCGACCCAGGAGAGCCCCGGACGTGCCCGACGACCCCGACACCCTCGCCACCTTCACCCAGGGGTTCCGCTCCATCCCGCTGCACGACCGGATGGGCATCCAGATCCTGCAGCGCGGTCCCGAGACGATCATGACCATGGAGCTGAGTGACGACGTGCGCGGCGGCATGCCGGGCACCGTCCACGGGGGCATGCTGGCGGCCTTCGCCGACGCCGCCTGCGCCATCTCCCTGTGGGGTGCCTACGACCCGGCCGAGCTCATCACGGTCACCACCGACATGCACGTGCGGTACTACCGCCAGCCCCAGGGCGGCCCTCTCACGGCCGAGGCCCGGATGGTGAACCAGGGCCGGCGGCTGCTCAGCTCCGAGTGCGCCATCTACGACGTGGAGCGACGCGTGCTGGCCCGGTCGACCGCGACGTACATGCTCGTCCCCTCCGAAGGACGGATCGACCGCACGGGAGCGGGCCCCGTCTGACCGGCGGGCGGGCCGTGGGGTCGCCGGCGGTCAGCGCTTCAGGCTGTTGAGCAGCAGGTCGACAGTGTCCCCCGCCTCCTGGCGGGCGGCGCCGTGGTCGGCCGCGGTGGCGACGTACATGGCGGCGGCCGTGATGCCGGCGAGGAGCATGCGCGTGAGCGGCTCGACCGGGGCGCGGTCGATGCGGCCGGTGTCGACGGCGGACTGCACCGTCTCGCGCACGAGGCCGAGCGCGTAGCGGTCGGTGATCTCCTGGCGGACGTCCGCGGCCAGCACCGCCGGACCCTCCACGGCACAGATGCGCT
>DASRBM010000425.1:0-7211 GCA_035653635.1 Acidimicrobiales bacterium
ATGCCGGACTGGCGTACGCCTATGCCAAGCGGGCCAACCAGCTGCGGGTCCGCGCCGCCAGTGTCGAGTGGGGCCGCAGGGGCGCCCGGGTCAACTCGATCAGCCCCGGCGTCATCTCCACACCCATGGGCCAAGCGGAGCTCGCCGGTGCCACCGGGTCCTTCATGCGGGCCATGGTGGCGGGATCGGGCACGGCCCGCCTGGGCACGCCCGACGACATCGCCGCGGTGGTGGAGTTCCTCGTCGGTCCCGGTGCCTCCTTCGTGACCGGTACCGACGTCCTCGTCGACGGCGGGGTGATCGGCGCCCTCACCACCGGGCAGATCGCCTTCGGCTGAACCGGCCCGCTCGGGACCGAGTTCACATGCGCGCCGGTCTCCTCATGACCGACCAGACGCGCCGGCGACACAGAAGTCGGTGATGGCGGCGACTTCGCCCGCGGTCGGCCGCGTCCCCTGCCACAGATGATCGGACAGCCGCCCGAGCACCGCGTGCGCAGCGAGCGCGGCGTCGAGCTCGGGGGCGCGGCTCCCGAGCGCCGAGAACGGCTCGTGCAGCAGGGTCGCCAGCGGGGCGCTGGCGAAATGTCGCCCCGAGGCGTGTCCCTGGTCGGTCCCCCCGCCGTTCCACAGCACGGCCAGCGTCGCCTCGGCGATGTCGCCTTCGGCCTGGGCGAGCACCCCGCGCACCCAGCGGCGGACCTTCGCCTCCGGCGTCCGCTCCTTCTCCATCTGATGGGCGAGGTACCCGCGCAGGCGCTCGGCGCCGTCCTCGAGCAGCGCCGCGACCAGTGCGTCCTTCGACTTGAAGTGCCGGTAGAAGGCGTCGTTCGAGAGCCCGGCGGCGGCGACGATGTCGGCCACGCGGGCGCGCGTCCGGGTGCCGTTGCGGGCCATCACCTGTAGCGCCGCGTCGAGCAGGCGCCGGACCTCGCCGGCGTAGTCGGCGCCGCGACGCGCCATGGTCTGCCCGGCGATGCGGGCGGCGACGTCGTCGGGACCAGTCGGAATTGCATTCTGAATAGTCAGAATCCTATTCTGTCACACGACAGGGGAGGGATGCCATGGCGTGGGATTTCGAGACCGATCCCGAGTTCCAGACCAAGCTCGACTGGGCCGACGCCTTCGTGCGCGAGGAGGTCGAGCCCCTCGACCTGGTGTGGCCCGGACTCGAGTTCACCCCGCTCGAGGGGGAGCGCCGGCGGGCGGTGGAACCGCTCAAGGAGGAGGTGCGCCGCCAGGGCCTGTGGGCCACCCATCTCGGTCCCGAGCTCGGCGGCCAGGGCCATGGACAGCTCAAGCTGTCGCTGCTCAACGAGATCCTCGGCCGCTCCTCGTGGGCGCCCATCGTCTTCGGCTGCCAGGCCCCCGACACGGGCAACGCCGAGATCATCGCCCACTACGGCACGCCCGAACAGAAGGACCGCTACCTGCGGCCGCTGCTCCAAGGTGAGCTCTTCTCCTGCTACTCGATGACCGAGCCCCATGCCGGGGCCGACCCCACCCTGTTCACCACCCGGGCCGTCATGGACGGCGACGAGTGGGTGATCAACGGTTGGAAGTTCTTCTCGTCCAACGCCAAGACGGCCTCGTTCTTCATCGTCATGGCCGTGACCAACCCGGACGTGAGCGCGTACCAGGGGATGTCGATGTTCCTCGTCCCCGCCGACACGCCGGGCATCCACATCGTGCGCAATATCGGGCTCGGCGCCGAGTCGTCGCACGAGGGCTCCCACGCGCTGATCCACTACGAGGACGTCCGCGTGCCCGCTGACGCGGTGCTCGGGGGTGAGGGACAGGCCTTCGCCATCGCCCAGACCCGGCTCGGGGGCGGGCGCATCCACCACGCCATGCGCACCATCGGCATGGCCAGAAGCGCCCTCGACATGATGTGCGAGCGGGCGCTCAGCCGCCACACCCACGGGTCGCTCCTGGCCGACAAGCAGTTCGTGCAGGGCTACATCGCCGACTCCTACGCCCAGCTGATGCAGTTCCGGCTGTTCGTGCTCTACACGGCATGGTCCATCGACAAGTACAACGACTACAAGAAGGTCCGCAAGGACATCGCGGCGGTGAAGGTGCTCATGCCGACCGTGCTCCACGACATCGCCTGGCGGGCCATGCAGGTGCACGGCGCCCTCGGGGTCAGCAACGAGATGCCCTTCTCCCGGATGATGGTCGGTGCCAGCGTGCTCGGTCTGGCCGACGGGCCGACCGAGGTCCACAAGGTCACCATCGCCCGCCAGGTGCTGCGCGAGTACAAGCCGAGCGACGACCTGTGGCCGACTCGCCACCTGCCCAAGCGTCGTGACGCGGCCCGGGCGAAGTACGCGGAGTACCTCGAGCACGAGGTGGGCAACCTGTGACCAACGACACCGATGCGTCGCTGCGGGCGATCGACACGGAGCGCCTCGCCACCTTCATGGACGGAGTCGGGCTGCCGGGCAAGGGCGCGCCGATCGAAGCGCGCTACATCTCGGGCGGATCGCAGAACGAGATCTACGAGGTCCGCCGGGGCGAGCTCCACGGCGCGCTGCGCATCCCGCCGGTCAGCGCGCCGGCCAGCCGGGACGAGGGCATCCTGCGCGAATGGCGCATCATCGAGGCGCTCGAGGGCACCGACGTCCCCCACACGCCGGCCATCGCCGCCTGCACCGACACGGCGGTGCTCGGGCGGACCTTCTACCTGATGGGCTTCGTCGACGGTTGGTCGCCCATGGGCCTGGCCGACCACCGGTGGCCGGCACCCTTCGACACCGACCTCGATGCCCGCCGAGGCCTCGCCCTGCAGCTCGTGGAGGGCATCGCCCTGCTGTCCAAGGTGGACTGGCGGGCGAAGGGGCTCGCCGATCTGGGCCGGCCCGACGGGTTCCACGAGCGCCAGGTCGACCGGTGGACCGCCTTCCTCGAGCGCATCAAGGGCCGGGATCTCCCCGGGTGCGACGAGGCAGCCGCCTGGCTCCGGTCGCACCGTCCTCTCGACTACGTCCCCGGGATCATGCACGGCGACTACCAGTTCGCCAACGTCATGTACCGACACGGCGCGCCGGCACGGTTGGCGGCCATCGTCGACTGGGAGATGGGGACCGTCGGCGACCCCAAGCTCGACCTCGGATGGGTGGTGCAGAGCTGGCCCGACGACACGATGGCGCCGGCGGCAGCCGAATCGAGCTACGTGGACATGTTCGCCATGCCCTCGCGCGACGAGGTGCTCGCCCATTACGCGGCGGTGTCGGGTCGCCAGGTGGACGACATCGACTACTACGTGATCCTGGCGAAATGGAAGCTCGCCGTGGTGCTCGAGCAGGGCTACCAGCGGGCGGGCGACGACGAAAAGCTGCAGGCCTTCGGTCCCATCGTCCTCGATCTGATGCGCGGTGCAGCGGAGCTGGCTGCCACCACGCGCTACGCGTCATGAGCGACGACGAGCTCGTCCACGAACGGCACGGGCACGTCGCCGTGCTCCGGCTCAACCGACCCGAGGCCCGCAACGCCCTCAATCCCTCGCTCATCCACGCCATCGGCGACGCCGTGCTCCGGGCCGAGGCCGACTCGGACATCCGGGCCGTCGTGCTCACCGGGACGGGCGAACGCGCCTTCTGCGGCGGCATGGACCTGCGCTCGTTCTCCCAGGGCGAGGGCATGCAATTCGACGACGCCGGCAAGGCCTTCATGCGCCTCATGGACGGCGACGTGGCGGTGCCCTTCGTGGGGGCGGCCAATGCCACCGCCGTCGCCGGGGGCCTCGAGCTCCTGCTCGGCTGCGACGTCGTGGTGGCGGCCGAGGGGGCCCGCTTCGGTCTCCCCGAGGTACAGCGGGGGCTGATCCCCGGGGGCGGTGGGACGCTGCTCGGCGCCCGCATCCCCCTGGCCCTCGCCATGGAGCTCGTCCTCACCGGGGACACCATCGACGCGGCGCGCGCCCTCCAGATCGGGCTCGTGAACGCGGTGGTGCCGGCCGGCGAGGTGGTCGCCAGCGCGCTCGGCTACGCGGAGCGGATCGCCGCCAACGGCCCCCTCGCCATCCGGGCGGCGCGCGAGCTCGTGCGCCTGGCTGCGGTCGACGGGGGCGCGGTGCGGTCCCGGTTGGAGCACTGGCGTCCCGTCGTCTTCGGCAGCGACGACGCCCGCGAAGGGGCGACCGCCTTCGTGGAGAAGCGCGCGCCGCACTGGCAGGGTCGCTGAGCCCCATGCGGGCTGCGGTGTGCCGCGCCTACGGACCACCCGAGTCCGTCACCGTCGAGGACGTCCCGCCGCCGACACTGGGCCCCGGCCAGGTGCGGGTGCGGGTGGGCACCGCCGCGGTCAACTTCCCCGACGTCCTGCTCGTGGCGGGGACGTACCAGCTGCAGGTGCCTCCGCCCTTCGTGCCGGGGAGCGAGCTGGCCGGCGAGGTGACGGAGCTCGGCTCCGACGTCACCTCGCTGTCGGTGGGTCAGCACGTGTTCGGCAGCACCCTCGTGGGTGCCTTCGCCGAGGAGGCGGCGGTCACGGCGACGTCGCTCACCCCCGTGCCCGCCGGCGTGGCGGACCGTCTGGCGGCGGCCTTCGGCGTGGCCCATCGCACCGCTTACCACGTGTTGCGCTCGGTGGCCCGGCTGTGCGCTGGCGAGGAGCTCGTCGTGCTGGGCGCGGGCGGCGGGGTGGGGTTGGCCGTCGTGCAGCTCGGCCGCATCCTCGGCGCGACGGTCACCGCCGTGGCCTCGAGCCCGGTCAAGCTCGAGGCGGCCGCCGCTTTCGGGGCCACGCGGCTGATCGACCACCGCCGCGGCGACCTGCGCACGGCACTGCGCGAGGTGCTTCCCGATGGCGCCGACGTGGTCGTCGACCCCGTGGGCGGCTCCCTGGCCGAGCCGGCGCTGCGGGCGTTGCACTTCGGCGGTCGCTTCGTCACCGTCGGCTTCGCCTCGGGGGAGATCCCGCGTATCGCGCTCAACCTGGTGCTGCTCAAGGGTGTGCAGGTGCTCGGCTTCCAGTTCGCCGACTTCGCCCGCCACCTGCCGCAGGAGCTCGAGCGCAACGAGGCCGAGCTCCTCGAGCTGTTCGCGTCCGGGACGGCCTTCCCCCACATCGGGGCGAGCTTCGGGCTGGGCGACGTCGCCGGCGCCCTCGCCCACGTCGGCGCCGGACGCGCCGTGGGGAAGGTCGTGCTCGAGATCGGGGGCTGACGCGCCGGACGGGGTGATCGGTGCGACGGGATCCGTCGCACCCCGAGTCACCGTGCCCGCAGCTCCCGCTTCAGCACCTTGCCCGAAGGGTTCCGGGGTAGGGCGTCGAGAAAGACCACCGCCTTCGGCACCTTGAACTTGGCCAGCTGGGTCCGGCAGTGCTCGAGGAGCTCGTCCTCGGTGAGCGTCGCCCCCGGACGCGGGACGACGAAGGCGACCGGCACCTCTCCCCACCGCTCGTCGGGCCGCCCCACGACCGCGGCCTCGAGCACGGCGTCGTGCTCGTAGAGGACGCGTTCGACCTCCGACCCGGCGATGTTCTCCCCGCCGGAGACGATCATGTCCTTCAGGCGGTCGACGATCCAGAGGTAGCCGTCCTCGTCGCGTACACCCACGTCGCCGGTGTGGAACCACCCGCCCTCGAAGGCCCGCTGCGTGGCCTCGGGATCGCGCCAGTAGCCCGTGAAGACCTTGGGTCCGCGGACGACGACCTCCCCGCGTACCCCCGGCTCCACCGACCGGCCCTGCGCGTCCCAGATGTCGAGGTCGAGGTACAGGCACGGGCGGCCGACGCTCCCCAGCTTGGTGACGATGCTGTCGCGGTCGAGGAAGGTGTCACCCGACACCGTCTCCGTCAGGCCGTAGGCGTCGGCGAACCAGGCGGAAGGGAACGTCCGCTGTATCCGCTCGATGAGGGGGATCGGCATCTTCTCGCCGCCGTTGATGATGACCCGCACTGAGGTGAGGTCGCGGCTCTCCACGTCCGGCAACGCCATGACGGCGTTCACCATCGCCGGCGCCAACCACACCGTCGTCACCCGGGATCGCTCGATCTCGTCCACCACCGCGGCCGCGTCGAAGCTCCGGTGGAGGATCGTGGTCGCGCCGGCCGCCACGAGCGTCGTCGTCGTGAGATCGAGCGCACCGACGTGGTACAGCGGCCCGCAGGCGAGGCCCAGGTCGGCGCTCGTGAAGCCGAACTCCACCAGATGGGCGAGGTTCTTCCACGCCAGGTTGGCGTGCGTCAGCATGACGCCCTTGGGGCGACCGGTCGTCCCCGACGTGTACATGAGGCGGTGGAGGTCGTCGCCGGCCACGGTGGCCGGCTCCGGCGGGTCGCCGGTGCGCAGTCGGTCGAACCCCTGCCATCCCGGGGGCGCGCCATCGGTCGTGCACGCTCGCAGGAGCGCATCCATGTCCTTGGCGGCCTCGTCCCCTGTCGGCAGGAGCGACTCGTCGCAGACGAGAGCGCGGGCACCGGAGTGCTCGAGGATGTAGCGGATCTCGGGCGCCGCCAGCCGCCAGTTGATCGGCATGGCGATGGCGCCGAGGTAGTTGGCGGCGAAGATCGTCTCCAGGAACTCGGGACAGTTGTAGGAGAGCAGTGCTACCACGTCGCCCCGTCCGACCCCGGCGCGGCACAGGCCAGCGGCCAGTGCCGCGGCGCGTCCGGCCATCTCCGCGTAGGTGACCAGCCCGCCCTCGAACACCGTGATCGCCTTGTCCGGCGTGCGGGTGGCGTGATGGACCAGCACCGCGAACCAGTTGAGGTCCGGCTGCATCGGCGCGGCGCTGCTCACGGCCTCGCCCCGAGCCTGAAGTTGTACCGATCAGTCCACCTATACTCCGTCCGATGGCCCCGGCGCAGGCGCGCGACGAGTCCCGGCGCAGCCCCAAGTGGAAGGCCCGGCGCGACGCCATCATCGACACCTCGGCCCGGCTCTTCGCCCGGCGCGGCTACCACGCCACCGGCATCGCCGAGCTGTGCGAGGCCAACGACCTGGGCAAGGGCGCGCTGTACCACTACATCGGCTCCAAGGAGGAGCTGCTCGCCGCCATCCACGACCGCGTGATGGACGAGGTCATGGCCGGCGCCGATCGCGTGGCCGAGGCCGGAGGGTCGCCTTCCGCCCAGCTGGCCCTGCACGGCGACGAGCTCCTCGACGTCATCCACCGCTACCCCGATCACGTCTGGGTGTTCCTGCACGAATTCCCGGCGCTCACCGGCGACCGTGCCGCGCGGTTCCGGGCCCGGCGCCGCATC
>DASRBM010000426.1:0-2502 GCA_035653635.1 Acidimicrobiales bacterium
CGAGTGCGGCGAGCCCGCCGAGCTCCCGGGCCGGCGTGCGGGCCAGTAGCGCCTCCTCGTCGGGGTCGATCGGCGGCCCCATGTGCCCGGCCATGGAGGAGATGACGACCCCGGCACCGCCGGGCGCGATGACCCGACCGAATTCCTCGAGCACATGGGCCACCCCGAGAAGGTCCACCCGAAGGATGGCCTCGGGCGGCGCCTGCACCGGCGACAGGCCGGCGGTGTGCACGACGGTGCGGACGGAGCCGAGCGACTGCGCCTGGCCGGCGAGAGCGGCGACGGCGTCCGCGTCGGCCACGTCGAGCGGGGTCGCCGTCACCTGGTGCCCGTCGGCCGACAACGAGGAGGCGAACGCGTCGAGCGCATCCGCGTCGCGGTCGGCGAGGAGCAGCGCGGATCCGGATCCGAGTCGACGGGCCACGGACTGCCCCATGCCACCGATGCCGACCACCACCACCGTGTCGGGCATGGCGCTCCGACTCCCGGGTCAGCGCCGCGGGCGGATGCGCATGGGGAACGAGTCCGCCGCACGCACGCCGGGCGTGAAGACGAGCTCGGCCCCGGGCGCGATCTCGTAGTCGGGGATGCGGGCGTGCCACTCGCGCAGGGCCACCCGCAGCTCGAGCCGGGCCAGGTGCGAGCCGAGGCACCGGTGGACCCCGCCGCCGAATGCGAGATGGCGGTTGGCCTCGCGGTCGAGGACGACCTCGTCGGCGTCGGGGAACTCGTCCTCGTCGGTGTTGGCCGAGCCGAGCATGACCATCACGTTGTCCCCTTGATGCACGGGGCAGCCCGAGATCTCGGTGTCGCGGGTGGCCACCCGGGCCACGCCCATGACCGGGGTCTCCCAGCGAAGAAGCTCCTCCACCGCCGTCGGGATCAGCTCGGGGTTCGCGGCGATGCGGGCCCGCTGGCCGGGGTGCTCGGCCAGGTAGGCGAAGAAGCAGTCGAGCGAAGCGGTCACCGTGTCGAGCCCGGCGATGAGGAAGAGGAAGCAGATGTCGAGGATGTCCTCACGCGTGAGACGGCGCCCCTCGACCTCGGCGTCGAGGAAGTGGCTGAGCAGGTCGTCACGGCGCTCGGCCTCGCGCTCGTCGAGCACGCGGTCGAAGTACTCGTAGATGCTGTTCGCTATCTCGCGCTGATAGGACTTGGCTTCCTTGCTGTACATCGGCGCGCCGGTGACGTGCTGCGGCCGGATGATGCCGTCCTTCATCTTCAGGAAGAGGTGCAGATCCTCGAGAGGTAGGCCGAGCAGGGTGAGGAACACCTGCGACGGGAATGGCACCGAGAACTGGGTGGCGAAGTCGATCTCCTCCTGGTCGACGAAGGCGTCGATCAACTCGTTCACCAGTTCCGTCACCGCCTCCTCGAGGAGCTTCATCTGCTTGGGGGCGAAGAGCGGGTCGAGGATACGGCGGTAGTTCTTGTGCTCGGGCGGGTCGATCTGCAGCGGGATCATCGGACGGACGTTCGACAGGTCGACGGCCGACATATTCGAAGAGAACAGGTCGGGATGACGGAAGGCCTCTTCGATGTCGGCCCGCCGCGAGATCACCACGCCAACCCCGTCGACCCGCATGACCGGCATGGTGTCGCGCATCACCTTGTAGGTCGGCTGGGGGTGGCGTGCCATGTCCGGATCCATCTGCGCGAACGGATCGGCCCGGTAGGCGCCTCCGTCCTGATTCTCGGTCGTCGTCATGGGCGTCCTCTTTCCTGTGCGGGCGCCTCGACGCCTCCGGGTCGATCGTCGATGCGCAGCCCGTCGAGGAGGCGACTGCACGCCAGGCTCATGTCCGCGCAGGCGGCATCGGGACGCTCCGACGCCGCCACCGTCATGGCGGCCTCGTCCACCACCGCCAGCAACAAGGTGGCGAGCGCCCGTGGCGGCTGGTCGACGATGCCGAGGGCCGCCGCGTCGTGCAGGAACGCCTCGAACGACCGCAGGCCGTGCGCCGACTCGAGCTCGCGGAACCGCTTCCAGCCGAGGACGACCGGACCGTCGAGGAGCAGGCGGCGCACCTCGGGATGGTCGGTGACGCACTCGAGGAAGGTCACCACCCGTCGACGCAGCGCCTCGAGCGGATCGATGCCGTGCAGGTCGGCCCTGCGCTCCACCTCCTCGCCGAGCTCCCTGGTCACCTCGGCGAAGACCTCGGCGAAGAGGGCTTCCTTGTCCTCGAAGTGGTGGTAGAGCGCGCCGCGGGTGCCGACGCCGGCGACGGTCACGATGGCGGTGGTGCCCGTGCCGGCGTACCCGCGCTCGGCGAAGAGGCGGCGTGCGGCGTCGACGACGGCTCTGCGGGTGGTCGCCGCCTGTTCCTCGCGCCTGGTGCCCGAGCGCGAGCGGGTCACCGCAGCTGACATGCACGTGCATGTTAATGACATACAGGTGCATGTCAAGGATGGTCAGCCCGGGGCCGGCACCTCGAGTCCGCGCGCGGCCAGGGCCTCCACGATGGCGCGCTGGACATCGTCGACGTCCCCGGCACCGTC
>DASRBM010000427.1:0-3614 GCA_035653635.1 Acidimicrobiales bacterium
AACCCCAACCTGAACGGGATCCAGAGCGACATCGCCTCCATCACGCAGGTGGGCCGGACCCTCGACCGCAATCTCGGGTCGCTCGATCAGGGCCTGTCGTCGTCGGTGGCACTGTTCGCGGCGGCCCAGCGCGCCTACGACCCCGTGCACAAGTGGCTCGTGCTCAACACCCAGCTGGCCCCGGACACGACCACCGGGGTCCTCGAAGGGCTCGTGCGCGACCGCCTCGCCGGCATCTGCCGGCGCGTCCTCGCCAACCACTCGAGCGGCATGAGCCAGAGCGCCATCACGACGCTCCAGACGTGCGGCAACCCGAACTCCGGCTTCTTCGACGCCATCTTGGGCCTGGTGCCGACCGCGCTCAACGCCGCCACCGGCTCCCAGCCACCGGCCCCCTCGCCCCAGGATCTCCTGGGCAAGGGCGTGGCGCAGATCCCGGGCCTGAGCGCGAGCCAGCAGTCGGCCCTGTCGTCGGTGCAGCCGTCGGCCCTCGCCACCACCTCCACCACGGCGCCGTCGCTCGGCGGCCCGTCGCTCGGCACGACGCCGCCGCTCGTCAACGACCAGCAGGCGAACGGCAGCTCCGGTGGCCTGCTCGGCGGGCTCGTCCACGGCTTGCTCGGCGTGGCGCACTTCTTCGGCTCGGTGGGCCACGTCTTCGGCAGCGTGGGCAGGATGTTCGGCAGCGTGGCCAAGTTCTTCGGGAGCCTCGCATGAGCCCGCGCCTGCGTCGTCTCGCCCTCGTGCCCGTGGCCATGGCGATGGCCGCCGTGGGGCTGGCCGGCTGCTCGGGAGGATCGGGAGGGACCCTCGATGCGTCGGCGACGTTCCCCGACGTGAGCGACCTCGTCGCCGGCGCGCCCGTGCAGTACGCCAACATCACCGTCGGCAGCGTCAAGTCGATCACGCTCAGCCACGACGAGGCGCACGTGGTGATGACCATCGAGCGCAGCGCGGACGTGCCCGGTGACGTGACGGCCCAGCTGCGCCAGACGAGCATCCTCGGCCAGCACTACGTGTCGCTCGTGAGCACCGACCGCTCGGGCACCCCGCTGCACGACGGGTCGGTGATCTCGAAGACCGAGTTCGTCCCCGGGATCCAGCAGCTCGTGCAGTCCGGCGCGGCGGTGTTCGGCGCGGTGAACGCCGCGCAGCTGGCCCAGATCGTCGACAACGGTGCGCAGGGCTTCGGCGGCCAGGCGGCGTCCATCAAGCAGCTGATCTCCGACTTCGACACCATCCTGGCCGGCTACGCCTCGCGGTCGTCGGAGATCAAGTCGGTCATCGACAACCTGAACCAGTTCAACGCCACGCTGGCCCCCAACGCCCAGCAGGACGCCCAGGCCATCTCGAACCTGGCCCAGACCACGCAGGTCCTGGCCGACCAGTCGTCGCAGTTCGAGCAGCTGCTCCAGTCGCTCAACGACCTCGCCGTGCAGGGGCACTCCATCCTGTCCACCGGGCTGTCGCAGACCGAGGACCAGATCAACGCCCTCGCCGCGGTGGCGTCGCAGCTCTATCAGCACCAGCGTGACCTGGCGACCGTCATCGACGAGCTGCCGGCCCACAACTCGGCCCTCGGCAGCCTGGTCGTGAACAACTTCGCCCAGATCCTCGAGGACATCATCGTCTGCGGTGTGCCCGCCAGCATCGGCGGGGCCAACAACACGCCCGACGCCACCTGCAACCCGAGCGGTGGATCGTGATCACGCGCCGGATCTTCATCAACCTGGTGTCGTTCCTGGTGCTGTCGGCCGCGCTCGTCGCCTACGGGTTCCTCGACCTCCTCGGCAACCCGCTCGCCGACGCGGCCACGGTGTCGACCGTGCTCCCCACGGCGTCGGGCCTGTCGAAGAACTTCGTCGTGACCCTCGACGGCGTGGAGGTGGGCGCGGTGAGCGACGTGTCGCTCGTGCCTCAGGGCGCCAAGGTGACGATCACGCTCAACCCCGGGGCCAAGGTGCCGAACGACGTCGCCTCGCGGGTGGTGGTGGCCAACGCGCTCGGCCAGCAGGAGCTCGAGCTCGTGCCCCAGCGCATGGGGGCGG
Source organism: Acidimicrobiales bacterium (assembly GCA_035653635.1). Lineage (GTDB taxonomy): Bacteria > Actinomycetota > Acidimicrobiia > Acidimicrobiales > UBA8190 > DASRBM01. Next base: position 2,049 of record DASRBM010000427.1, read on the forward strand.
CGCCCAACCTGAAGAGCGGGGACGTGGTGCCGGCCGCGGCCGACAGCACCCCGGCCGACGTCGGCACGGTGGTGGCCGAGGCCACCCGTCTGCTGCAGGCCATCCCGGCGGGCGACCTCGACACGGTCATCCACAATCTGGCCCTCGCGCTCGACGGGAACGGCCAGAACCTGCGCACGATCGCCAACGCCAGCGAGCTGTTCAGCCAGGAGTTCCTCGCCTACGAGCAGCAGTTCCAGTCGCTGCTCGCCAACGCCCCGCCCGTGCTCGACACGCTGACGCAGAACGCGGCCGCCCTGCGCCAGGGCCTGGCCGACACGGCCGTGCTGGCCCAGACGCTCGCCAACCGCTCGCCCGACGTGGTGCGGCTGCTCACGCAGGGCACCTCGGCGGCGACGGCCCTCAACAGCCTGGTCGTCGCCAACGAGCCCAACCTGGCCTGCCTCACCCACGACCTGGCCGACGTGAACGCCAACCTGGCCCAGCGGACGAATCTGGCCAACCTGGCCACGACGCTCGCGACCAACGAGTGGTTCTTCGGGGCGGTGGCCGGAGTGGCCCCCTCGGGCCCGGCGAAGGCGCTGACGTCGGGTGACAACACCCGCAACAACCAGGAGTGGCTGCGCACGATGCTGCTGCTGCCGCCCGGCATGCCGCCCGGCGACTCCTACACCCAGGCCCTCACCCTGCCGCCGGTCCTTCCGGGCGCCGCCTGCAGCACGGAGTTCGGCCAGGGTGTCGGACCGGGCGTCCAGGCCAACTTCCGGCCCGCCGGGCCGAACGCCAAGGTCGAGATGCCGACGGCCGCCCAGGCACATGTGTCGGGTGGCGGCGCCGCCCCCAACACGGCGCCGGCGGTCGCCCGCCTGCACCCGGGTGCGGAAGACGGGGTGGCCGCCCTGCCGTTGATCGGTGGCGCGGCTGTGCTGGGATGGGTGTTCACCATGGGCCGGCGGCGCGCGGCGCGCTCGGCCCGCCCGGTGCGCGTGCTGGCGCCCGGGCGCAGACGGAGGACCGCATGACCGAGCAGGAGCCCACACCGAAGCCGGGGGTCGCCGTCGTCGGCGGACCGGCGCGCAAGGGTGGTGACGACGCGGTCGAGGCCGGGGCCCCCGCAGGTGCGTCCGCCCCGCAGGGCGGAAGACGAAGCCGCGCCCGCACCGTCGCCCCCCGGGGCCGCGGCACCCCCACCTGGGTCACCGTCGTCTTCGGCGTGGTCGCGCTCGTGGCCATCGTGGTGGCCATCGCCTTCGGTTCGGCCTGGTCCAACCTGAACAGCCAGAACACCACGCGCGACACCGTGAAGCGGGTCGGCACCGACTTCCTGATGGCACTCACGAACTTCTCGCCGACGACGGTGGACGCCGACTTCCGCACCATCGCCACGTACGCGACGGGCAGCTTCGCCCAGCAGTCGAACGCGTTCTTCGGATCGAGCATCCGCCAGCAGCTCCAGGCCGTGCAGGCGAAGTCCCAGGGCCAGATCCGCTACATCTACGTCCAGTCGCTCGAGGGCAACTCCGCCACCCTCTACGCCGAGGTCGACCAGACCTTCGCCAACAGCAG
>DASRBM010000428.1:0-4175 GCA_035653635.1 Acidimicrobiales bacterium
CGGGGAAGGTGCAGTCGCTGAGCCCGCCGGCGCAGGGGTCGGCCCCGGTCACGGTGCGGGGGTAGGACGTCAGGTAGTCGTAGGCGTGGATGCCGCCACGGGTCGAGTCCCAGTTGATGACGAGGGTGTGGCTTCCGAGCGACAGACCGCCCAGTTGCAGGCGGAAGGGGACGCTGTCGCCTTCCTTGTAGACCGAGTTCGTCTTCTGGAGGTCGCCGTTCTGCCACGAACTCGCGTCGGTTGCACTGCACGCGGTGGTCGGAATGGGCACAGTCGTCCCGTCCGCGCACTGATTGAACGTGGTCACGGATCCGGCGAAGGCGGCCGGCGCGAAGGTGAGCACGCCGGCGGCCACGAGCAGGAGCGCGCCGAAGCCCGAGGCGACTCGGCTGATACGGGTTGGAAGCTTTTCGTCGCGCGATGAAGAGGCACGGCCGTGGCGGTCACTCATTGCTCGTCTCCTTGATGTGCGCCTGGCCACTGAGTCAGTCGGTGTGAATGCAAAATGCGTCAACAACTTGAGGGTACGGGGGTGCCTCACAACGAGGAATAGGTCTGCCGACTCAATTGCCTGGTAGAGCAGGTCGCAGCCCGCATTTCGGTCGTTGCCGCGGGACAGGATGCGAGGGAAGAGATCGCCATGCGCGGCGCGTCTCGCGGGGCTCGAAGGTCGAGGCCTGAGCGATCCGTAAGCATTCAGTTGCAGACGCGAAAGAAACCGCGGGGCGCGGCGTTCTCGCATCTGCCGTTCGTCATACGTCGGAAAGACGCGTCTGAGCCGCGCGTCGATCGACACCTTCGGATCTTTCAAAACTCTGGATCAACCGACGCCCAAATCGGGCCAAAGGACCTTCGGCCATTCTCCGTTGCGCGCCCGTTGGCTACCTTGTGTGTCAGGTCAGCGGGGACATGCCACCTCCAGTGGGGGAGGCGGGGAGTAAGCGACGAGATTGGGCGGTTCACGTGACCATCTGGCATCGATATGCCTCCGACCCTGTGACGGGTGCTTCGGCGGCGCAGGACTCAGGCTCGGAGATCCTGCACATTCCCGACCGCATCGACGGTCCTACTCGTGCTGGCCTCCATGGGGCCCGGCGCTGGGCCCGGCTGCACTTCCCGTCCACCGGGGTCGCCGACACCCGTCGGTTCGCCCCTCTCCTCGTCGGTGCCCGCTGGGTCGCCCTCGGCATCTCCATGCTGCTCGCCGTGGTGGAGCCGAACCCCGAACGCGCCCTCATGGGTGGCGCGGCGCTCCTCGTCTACGACGCCTGGCGCTCGTTCCGGCCGATCTGCCTGCAGCGTGATCGGTGGCAGGTATCGGCCGCCATCCTCTTCGAGGTGGCGCTCGCCGGCGCCGTGGTGGGCTTCACCGGCTTCTGGCACTCGCCCTACCTGCTCGTGCTGGGCGTCTCCGCCGCCATCGCCGGCTTCATCGGCGGGATCCGGCTCGTCGCCTGGATGGCGCTTCTCGCCACCATCGTCGCCGCCGTCTCCGCCAGCCTCGTCACCGGATCCGACGGCGCCGGCGAGCGCATCGAGTTCGTCTTCGAGTTCCTCCTCATCGGCGTGGTCGGTGGCTACGCCCGGGGTCTGGCCGAAGCGGCCAGCCGGGTGGCACCCCACGACGACCTGGAGCAGCTGGTCCGGGTGAACGACCTCCTCTTCGGGCTCCACCGCGAGGCCGAACAGGTCGCCGTGCCCATGGAGCTCGACGCCACCTTCGACTGGGCCCTCGAACGGCTGAACGAGCTCTTCGGCGCCGAGGTGGCCGCCGTGGTGGTGCGCTGCGACGAGGAGGACTCCTGGCCGGTGGTGCGGGCCAGCGGCGTGCGCATTCCCGAGAGCGGGCGGCTGTGGCAGCCCCCGGCCTCGGTCACGAGCGGACACCAGCCCCTCTATTTCGAAGGCGTCCGCAACGGGCTCGACTACCGCTCGCGCTGGGGCCTCTACGCCCCCATGTGGGCCAAGGACACCGTCATCGGGATCCTGGCCGTGGAGGGGACAACCGTCCGGGGGATCACGGCTGCCGAGCAGATGGAGATGGCCGAGCTCGCCCGCACGGCGGCGCTCGTCATCGACAACGCCCGCTGGATGTCGCGCATCCACACCTTCGCCGTCGAGCAGGAGCGGGCCCGCCTGGCCCGGGACCTGCACGACCACGTGGGTCAATCCGTCGCCTACCTCGGCTTCGAGCTCGACCGCCTGGCCGAGCTGAACCACGGCCGGGCCGTGCAGGACGACCTCCTGTCGCTGCGCTCCGACCTGCGCGAGCTCGTCGGGGAGCTGCGCGACACGCTGTCGGATCTGCGCAGCGACGTGTCGCCCGACCGCGACGTGGAGATCGTGATCCGCCAGTTCGCCCAGCGGGTCACCCGGCGGGGGAACCTGCAGGTGCTGGTGCAGGCCGACGTGTCGTCGCGGCTGAGCCTGACGGTGGAGCGCGAGTTCTGGCGTGTGTGCCAGGAGGCCGTGATGAACGCCGAGCGCCACTCCCGGGCCGACCACGTGTGGGTCAACTGGGTCTGTGACGAGGACGGCGCCATGCTCGAGGTGCGCGACGACGGCATCGGCATGCGGGTGAACGCGCCGCGCCGGCCCGGCAGCTACGGCCTCGTCGGCATGCGCGAGCGGGCCGACTCCATCGGCGCCGTGCTCGAGATCACCTCCGACGCCGAGAAGGGCACCACCATCCGCATGCGCATCGGTCGCCCATGAGCATCCGCGTCATGGTCGCCGACGACCACACGCTCATCCGGGAAGGTCTCGCCCGCTGGCTCACCCAGGCCGGCATGACCGTCGTGGCCGAGGCCCGCGACGGCCAGGAGGCGGTCGACAAGGCCAAGGAGGTGAAGCCGGACGTCGTCCTCATGGACCTGTCGCTGCCGGTCATGTCCGGCATCGCCGCCACCAAGGCCATCACGAGCGCTCTGTCCGACACGAAGGTCCTCGTCCTCACCATGTTGTCGGACGACGTCGCCGTCGACTCGGCCCGCAGCGCCGGCGCCAGCGGCTTCATCGTCAAGGACAGCACCACCACCCAGATCGTCGACGCCGTGTCGAAGGTCGCCTCGGGCGAGAAGGTCTTCACCGTTCCCGGGGAGGACGATCCGCCGCCGATCCACGCACGTCACCTCGGGCCCGAACCCGTCATCACCAAGCGCGAGGAAGAGGTGCTGCGGTTGATGGCGACGGGGGTGTCGATCAGCGAGGCGGCCAAGCAGCTCTACATCAGCGTGAAGACGGTGAAGAACCACCTGGCATCGATCTACCTGAAGCTCGACACCCATGACCGGGCTCAGGCAGTGCTGAAGGCCGTACGCATGGGACTCATCGATCTGCACTGACAGCTGCACAGACCGTTCAGCGCATTAAATTCGGGATCGGAACTCGTTGTTTTATGCAACGAGTCTCATGACGGAACTCTGCGTCCTGGAAGCCGCAGAAACCCTCCGTCGGCCCCGCCGGAGCTCGCTACTTCGGCGGGGCACTTTCTTTCTCGGGCCTGAGCAGGACCAACGGATGTTGTTGGGCCCGCCATCCTCAAGGCCGTCTCCCGGGGTACCGATCCCCCCTGTATGGGAGCGCTGTCCACCGCCACGGTCGAAGCACCGGCCCCGGCGGCCGAGGTCGCTCAGGCCCCCATCCGCTGGCGGGTGACCGGCGCCTTCTTCACGACCATCTCGGTGTGGGGGGCGGCCATGGGGCTCCTGTCGGCGGCGACGGCGCACCGGCCCTTCAGCGCCTCACCGGCGGTCGCTGCGCTGGCCCAGAAGGCCCTCGCCGGCCCACCGCTCCTGGCGGCGGCCGTGTGGGCCCTCGCCCTCGCCCTGGCCCTAACCGTGCACGAGGCCGGCCACGCCCTCATGGCCCGCCGGGTGGGCTCGCCCGAGGTGGAGGTCGTGCTCGGTGGGCTCCACGGCCGCACCGCCTACTCCCTCGACGACCCCTGGTCGCTGCGCCGGGTCCTCGTGGTCCTGAGTGGGGCTCTGGCGCCCGCCATCCTGCTTCCCTTTGCCTGGGCGCCGCACCTGATGCCGGTCGCCGTCGTCGGGGCGCTGCTCGTCGGCATCAACCTCATCCCGATGCCGATGTCCGACGGTGGTCACCTGCTCGCCGTGGCCATCCACCGCCTCGTACCGGAGGAGTCGACCGCCGCCACACTGACCCAGGTGGTG
>DASRBM010000429.1:0-3783 GCA_035653635.1 Acidimicrobiales bacterium
CATGTCCTTCGCCCGGTCGACGATGTAGACGAAACCCTCGTCGTCGAGGCGGGCGACGTCGCCCGAGTGGAGCCAACCGCGGGTGAACGATGCGTCGGTGGCCTCGGGCTTGTTCCAGTAACCGCGCACCACGTTCGGTCCCTTGATCCAGAGCTCTCCCACCACGTCGGGACCCTTCGGCAGGTCCGGCGTCGGTTCGTCGCCGTCGAATCCCTCGGGCACGAGGGCGACGTCGCACACCGGCACCGGGGGACCGACGCTGTCGGGCCTCTTGACGTAGTCGTCGCCGGAGTTCATGGTCGTGACCGACGACGTCTCCGTGAGGCCGTAGCCGTTCGAGGGCGCGCTCACCGGGAAGTGCTCCTTGATCCGGCGCACCAGCTCCGGCGGCGCCGGCGCGCCGCCGTAGGCCACGGCGCGGACCGACGAGGTGTCGCGCTTTGCGAAGCTGGGCGAGTCGATCACCTGCATGACCATGGCGGGAACGCCGCCGAAGGTCGTGATCCGTTCGCGCTCGATGAGTTCGAGGGCCCGCTCGGGATCCCAGTGGTGCATCATGACCAGCTTGTTCCCGGCGGCCGTGTTGGCCACCAGGATCGAGTGGCAACCCGTGGCGTGGAAGAGCGGCACGGACAGCAGATACGCGTTCTGTTCGACACCGGGTGAGTCGCCGATCCCGGTGGCCCCGCGCATGTTCTGCCGGGAGTTGATGAAGAAGAGGCTCATCAGGTTGGTGCACATGTTGCGCTGGGTGCCCACCGCGCCCTTGGGCCGCCCGGTCGTGCCCGACGTGTAGAAGATGGTGGCGTCGTCCTCGGGGTCGATGGCGACGTCGGGGAGCGTCACGTCGGCGGCCGGCGTCCCCACGAGCTCGCCGAAGGACAGCACCTCCACGGGAAGGCCATCAGGCGCCGAGAAGGCGGAGCGGTCCTCGGTGGTGACGACGATCGCCTTCAGGTCGGGCAGGTTCGCAAGGTGGGGGAGCAGGCGCTCGAAGCGTTCGGCGTCGACGAAGGCGACGGCCGTTCCCGAGTCGGCAAGTCCGTACTCGAGCTCGGCGCCGGTCCACCACGCGTTGAGGGGTACCACCACGCCGCCGGCCACGGCTGCGCCCCAGAAGGCCATGGCCCATTCGGGCAGGTTCCGCATGGCGATCGTGACGCGGTCGCCCTTCGCCAAGCCGAACCGCTCGACGAGTGCCCGGCCGATGGTGGCGGCGATCCGGTAGTGCTCCTCAAAAGTGGTCCGTTCGTCCTCGTAGACGAGGTACGTCTTGTCCGCATGCCCGCGCGACAGCTCGAGGATGTCGCGCATGCTCGCCGGTGCGTGCTTCCACACCCGGGTGGGGACGCCCCGGATGGGGATCTCCTCCATCTCGAACATCTGGCCCGGCGCCGTCAGGGCTGCGGTGGCCTCGGCGATGGACATCTGCTCCGACATGTCGTGCGTCTCCTCGTTGCTCACTTGCCGCCGCGGGTGACGAACGGTCGCCGTCGTCGCCAGGAGTCCGAAAGCGAAGGCGGCGTCCATCCCGCGTCGGAGGGGTCGATGGTCCGTCCTGGTGCAACCACCTGGTCGATGGCGTCGAGCACGTCGTCGTCGAGGGCCACCTCGGGGGCGCCGAGCGCGCCTTGGAGCTGCTCCATGGTCCGGGGCCCGATGATGGCCGAGGTGACCGCCGGGTGCGTGAGTACGAAGGCGAGGGCCAGATGGGTGAGGGGCACGCCGGCCTGCGTGGCCACCGGCAGCAGGTCCTCCACCGCCTGGAGCTTGGCCGCCACCTCAGGGCGCGACGGATCGAAGCGCGCCGGGGTGCGCAACGCCCGTCCCTCGGACGGGGTGGCCTCGCCTTGTCGGTAGCGCCCGGTGAGCCAGCCCCCGTTGAGCGGACTCCACGCGATCACACCCATGCCGTAGCGCTCGCAGGTGGGGAGGACACCGGCTTCCACGCCGCGGGCCAGTATCGAGTACGGCGGCTGCTCGCAGACGAAGCGCTCGCGCCCGCGGCGCTCGGCGGTCCACTGGGCCTCGACGATGAGCTCCGGCGGGAACGTGGAGGAGCCGATGGCCCGGACCTTGCCCTGGTGGACGAGATCCGACAGTGCGGCGAGCGTCTCGTCGACGTCGCACGTGGGATCGGGCCGGTGCACCTGGTACAGATCGATCCAGTCGGTGCGCAGGCGGCGCAGGCTGTCCTCGACGGCTCGCATGACCCAGCGCCGGGAATTGCCCGCCATGTTGGGATCGGCGCCCATGGGCGCGTGGAACTTGGTGGCGAGGACGACCCCGTCGCGGCGGCCTCCGGCGAGGGCCTTGGCCACGATCTCCTCGGACTCGCCGGCGGAGTAGATGTCGGCGGTGTCGACGAAGTTCACCCCGGCGTCGAGGGCGGCGTGCACGATGCGGACGCAGTCGTCGTGATCGGGGTTGCCCCACTGCCCGAACATCATGGCCCCGAGGCACAGCGGCGACACCCGGATACCGGTGCGCCCGAGCGTCCGCAGCTGCATGGTGCCTCCTATGCCCCGTCGCCGTCGCCGTCGCCGTCGCCGTCGCCGTCGCCGGCTCCGGCGCCCGCTCCGGCTCCGGCTCCGGCGCCTGCGCCCACCGGCACGAACACGTGCCGACGGTAGTAGTCGAGCTCGGCCACGGACTCCCGGATGTCGTCGAGGGCACGGTGGTGGCCCTGTTTGTCGGGCGCTCCGGCCAGCACGTCGGGATACCACCGCCGGCACAGCTCCTTCACTGTCGACACGTCGACGCTGCGGTAGTGGAGCCACGCCTCGATCTCGGGGAGTTGGGCGGCGAGGAAGCGCCGGTCGGTCCCGATGGAGTTCCCGCACAGCGGGACGGAGCGGGGTGTGGGCACGTGCGTCTTGATGAACTCGAGCGTCCGGCGCCCGGCGTCCTCCAACGACAGGGAGGAGCGCTCGATCTCGGGCAGGAGCCCCGACGACTGGTGCATGGTGCGCACGACGTCCTCCATGGCCGCCAGCTGGTCGGGGCCCGCGTGGACGACCAGGTCCGGTCCCTCCGCCACCACCTGCAGCTCGTCGTCGGTGATGAGGGTGGCGATCTCGACGATGACGTGACGGCTCGGGTCGAGGCCGGTCATCTCGAGGTCCATCCACACGAGCATGGGGGCCGATGCTATCGGCGGCCGCGGATCACGCCATCGGCTCAGGCCTTGGCCCGGGCGGCCAGGAAGGCGAGCTGCTCGGCCTGCGCCATCTGTGCCATGCGGCTCGGGAAGGCGGTGAACCCGTGAGGCGACTCGGGATAGACGCGCAGCTCGCTGCTGTTGCCCGCCCCCTGCCAGCGGGCGTGCATGAAGAGCGAGTCGTCGAGGAGGGGGTCGAGCGCGCCCACGGTGAAGAGGGCGGGCGGCAGTCCCGACAGGTCCGCGAACAACGGCGAGATGCCGGGTCGGCGCCGCTCCTCCGCACTCAGCCCCGGCAGGAAGTTGTCGGCGAACCACTCGATGATCGGCGTCGAGATGACGAGGTTGCGCGGGCCCCACCGACGCACGCTCGGGGTGCCCGACATGTCGTACTGCCCGAAGACGAGATTGGCCCCGGCGAATCGTTCCACCGAACCGAGCCGGTCCCGCAACCGCACGAGGGTCAGGGCCGCCAGGTGCGCCCCGGCGGACTCGCCCCCGACGAGCAGGCGTTCGGTCCCGAACTCGGGACCGGCCGCGTCGAGGAGCCACAGCGCGGCCGACTCGCAGTCGTCGGGACCGGCAGGGAACGGGTGCTCGGGGGCGAGGCGGTAGTCGACGCT
>DASRBM010000430.1:0-2331 GCA_035653635.1 Acidimicrobiales bacterium
CGGCGAGCTGGCGCCGTTCAGCGATCTCGACGTGGTGCTCGTGCACCAGCGACGCGACGTCGCCGCGGTGGCCGATGCCGTCTGGTATCCGGTGTGGGATGAGGGCATCCGTCTCGATCACTCCGTGCGGAAGCCGGCCGAGGTGCTCGACGTGGCCCGCGACGACCTGCGGGCGCAGCTGGGCCTGCTCGACGGACGGCTGGTGGCCGGTGACACCGCCGTGGTCCTGCCGCTGCTGGCCGACGCCCTCACCCTGTGGCGCCAGCGCGCCGGACGCTGGCTGCCGGTGCTCGCCGAGCAGGTGGACGAGCGCCACGCCGAGCACGGCGACGTCGCCTTCCTTCTCGAGCCCGACCTGAAGGAGGCCCACGGAGGCCTGCGCGACGTCCACGTCGTCACCGCCGCGGCGCGCGCCGTGCCCCAGATAGCGGACCAGGTCGACCTCGGGTCGCTCGACGCCCCCCGCCAGGTCCTCACCGCCGCCCGCGTCGAACTGCACCGGCTCACCGGCCGTGCCACCGACCGTCTGCTCCTGCAGGAACAGGACCAGGTGGCCCGGGCCCTCGGCTACGGCGACGCCGACGCGCTCATGGCGGCCATCGCCGAAGCCGGTCGCACCATCGCCTGGGTGGGCGACGACGCCTGGCGCCGCCGGGGCCCGTGGAGCGACGGACGGGGACGAAGCGCGGTGCTCGGATGGCGGCGCCGGCCGCGCCCGTCCGACACCCCGGCCGCGCCCCCGCAGGTGCAGGAGGTCGAGCCCGGCGTCGCCGTGCGGACCTGGCCCGGCGGCCATGCCGAGGTGGTGCTGTCACACGACGCCCCGGTGCACGTCGACGTGACGCTCCCGATGCGTCTGGCGGCGCAAGCGGCCGAGCGTCGCCTCCCCTTGTCGCGCGGCGCACTCGAGGCGCTCGCCACCGGGGCGCCGTCGCTCCCGACCGGCAAGCGTTGGCCCGATGAGCTGCGTGCCGCCTTCGTGCGCGTGCTCGTCACCGGCACGCCGTCCATCGATGCTCTCGAGGCGCTCGACCACTACCGCCTGCTGGAGCGGGTGCTGCCCGAATGGGAGCAGGTGCGCAACCGGCCCCAGCGCAACGCCTACCACCGCTTCACCGTCGACCGGCACCTGCTCGAGGCCGCCGCCAACGCAGCCGAGCTCGCCAAGTCCCAGAGCGACGGCGCCGTGGAGCGGGTGGACCTGCTCGTGCTCGGCACGCTCCTCCACGACATCGGCAAGGGATACCCGGGCGACCACACCGAGGTCGGCATGGAGCTCGTCGGGCAGATGGGCCGGCGCATGGGCCTGCCCGACGAGGACGTGGCCGTGCTCGTGGCCATGGTGCGTCACCATCTGCTGCTGCCCGACGTGGCCACCCGCCGCGACCTCGACGACCCCGTCACCATCGAGACCGTGGCCCGCGCCGCCGGCGACGCCCGCACGTTGGCGTTGCTCGCTGCGTTGACCGAAGCCGACAGCATGGCCACCGGCCCCGCCGCCTGGGGCCCGTGGAAGGCGGGGCTCGTGGCCGATCTGGTGCGCCGGGTCGAGGCGTGGCTTGCCGGCGTGGACAGCGCCACGCGCCCGGCGACGGTGGTGACCGAGCGCCATCGCCAGCTCATGCAGCAGGCCACCCGCCTCGGGCGCACCATCGTGGCCGCCGACACGCCGGACGTCACCGTGGTCGCCCGCGACCGTCCCGGCCTGCTGGCCGCGGTGACCGGCGTGCTCGCCCTGCGCGGCCTCGACGTCCGCTCGGCCGACGTGACCGGCGAAGAGGGCTACGCCGTCGAGATGTTCGTGGTGGAGCCTTCTCGGGGGCGGTGGCCGGACTGGCAACTCGTGGGCGACGAGATCGACGCCGTGTTGCGGGGCACGCTCCCGCTCGCCGAACGCCTGGCCGACCAGGCCCGCCTCTACGGCCGCCGCCGGCCCGCCGCGGCGCGCCCGGTGCCGACGTCGGTCACCGTCGACAACGACGCCTCGGCCACCTCCAGCGTGGTCGAGGTGCGGGCGGCGGACGTCGTCGGTCTGCTGCACGCCGTCACCTCGACGCTCTTCGACGCCGGCCTCGACGTCACCGCGGCGCGGGTGTCCACCCTCGGTCATGAGGTGGTCGACGCCTTCTACGTGCGCGACCGCGCCACCCATACGAAGATCGACCCCGAGCGGGCGGCCGAGGTGCAACGCGCCGTGGCCGCCGCCCTTGCCGACCAATTGGAGGCGGCCGAGCAGTAAGTTGCGCCCTGCATGGCGAGCCTGCTCCGGCATCCACTGCTGCGGCACCCGCTACCCGTCACCATCGTCGCCGCACTGGTGGCCGGCGGGGT
>DASRBM010000431.1:0-3183 GCA_035653635.1 Acidimicrobiales bacterium
CCCCCAGAACTTGCCGAAGCGCTCCAGGATCAGCCGGGCGTGGCCGACACCGGTCACTGCGCCCAGACGGAGCACCATCTCCTGGCACACGTAGAGGACGGGGACCAGGAGCAGCAGCGTCCACAGCAGGTGCGTGCCGTAGTTCTGGCCGGCCTGGGTGTACGTGCCGAAGGCGCCGGCGTCGTTGTCGCCGACCATGACGATCAGCCCGGGGCCGACGATGGCGAGGAGGGTCTTCATCTTGGCCGACAGGCGCGGACGCACCGCGACGTCGCCATAGGCGATGGTGCCGAGGGCACCGCTGATGTTGCCGACGTGGGCGGCGTCGAGGACGGCGCTGTCGCTCATCGTCGTCTCACTGCCCGGTGGTGCGAGGTGGAGGTTGTGCTCCATGACGGGGTTCTCCTTCGATCTGCGAGGAGCACTCGTCCGACGCTCCATGCCGCGAAGGGCCGGGGCGTCGAAGGACGGCTCCACGATCTGACGTGACTCGGGGTGGATGCCCGCCGCGACGCCAGGTGTGGCCGCCGGACAGGCGGGGAGATGCCGGAGCCCCCGGCGTCAGAGCATCGAAGGAAGCAGCGTCAAGCCACAGGCCCGCAGGTCAAAGGGCTCAGTGTGACGCGGCAGGGACGCCGGGGCACGGCTGTGGAGGTTGGGGACTATGAGGTTCTGCCTTCATGTGCCCACCTCCCTTCGTGCCGACGCGTGCGTTCCAGAGACGCATCTTACGGGAAAAGTCCTCGAAGCACCAGGGTCCGAGAGGTCTGCCAAGCTCACGACATGCCCTACGCCGTCGTGAACTTCGTGCGCATCGAGGATGCAGAGGCTGCCGACAGGGCGACCAATGAGGTCGTCCTACCCCGCCTCCGCGGCCTTCCCGGATTCGCGCAGGCCACCTTCCTCGCGAACGAGGACGGCACCCGAGGATTCAGTGTCATGGTCTTCGAATCCGAGGAGCAGGCGCAGACGATGGCCGACCGTCTGGGTTCGGGGCAGGTCCCGAACCCGCCGGGCCTCGCCTTCGAGCATCAGGAGGTGTGGCGCGTCGTCGCGACGGGCTGAGGCGCCACCCGGTGACGCACCGATCGACGAGAGTCTGCTGCGGGGCTGCCGGTCATCACTTCTTCATCTCGGCCGGCGGCCCTTCCTGGGGCCCGAGCACCGGTTCGAAGGCGGCCGCATACCGCTCGAAGCGCGGCCGCCAGCGGTCCTCACCGGTCGCCGCACCGGTGAGCCGGTCGAGGCAGTCGTCCCAGCCCGCGGCGTTGCGCGCCGCCCAGGCGCCGGGGAGCTCGTCCACGAGCACGAGGAGCGTGCCGTTGCCGTCGGGCTCCAGCTCGAAGCGCAGGGTGTCGTCGCCCCACGTATAGGACAGCAGGTGCGGTTCGTCGACGGCGAGGACCTCACCGGTGAGGGTCATGTCGATCACGTCGGACGGGAACGGGAACGTGAGCCGCGCCCCCTTCTCCCAGCGCCCACCCTCGACCACCACGTCGCAGGGGAACCAGTTCGCGAGCTCCTGTCGATCGGTGAGCGCCCGCCACACCACCTCCGGTGGGTCGGGAAGTCGCCGCTCCAGTCGCACCGCCGGGCGGTCTCCGGGTCGCAGTGTGGCGTCGGTCATCGCCGTCTCCTTCGTTCGAGGTGCCCGTCGAGCCGGTCGAGATGGGTGGTCCACAGCCGCCGGTAGGCGGCCAGCCACTGGTCGAGCTCGGCCAGCGGCTCGGGGCGGATGCGGTACAGCCGGCGCTGGGCGTCGGTCCGCGACGTCACCAACCCCGCCTCCTTCAGCACCCGCAGGTGCTTCGAGACCGCCGGCTGGCTGAGCGACAGATGGGCGACGAGTTCACCCACAGCTTTCTCCCCGTCACCAAGGAGCTCCACGATGGCCTGGCGGTTGGGTTCGGCCAGCACCTGGAACGTCGTCGCCGTGGCCACCGGGTTACGTTGCCATACAGTTATATGCGTGTCAAGGCATGTACCTAGCTAGGGGCCAGGCGGTGGACCACGGCCATCAGCTGCTCGACCGGGATGGCGAAGCCTTCGGCGTTGCGGCCCGATGAGGCATAGGCGGTGACCATGCCGACGACTTCGCCGTTGGCGTCGACGAGTGCCCCGCCCGAGTCGCCCCCCACCACCGGCACCGACGTCTGCAGGAGCCCCGAGAGCAGTTCGGTGGAACCGGTGATGTCGTCGACCGCGCTCACCACGGCGCCGAGGACGCTCACCACGCCCGGCTGCTCGGCCGGCACCCCGCCCACGCCGTTGGCGTTGCCGAAGGCCACCACGGACTGGCCCGGCGCGAGACCGTTGCTGTGGCCGGGCACGATGGTGGGCAGACCGGAGGCATCCTGCAACTGGAGCACGGCCACGTCGCTCTGCGGGTCGGCGCCCACCAGCGTGGCGTCGTAGCGCTGCCCGTCGCCCACGTCGGTGGCGGTGATCTGTGTCGCTCCCCCGACGACGTGGTCGTTGGTGACGACCTCACCCGTCGGCGTAAGGACCATCCCGGTACCGAGGACCGTCGTCTGCTTGGCGGAGACGGCGACGATGTCGACGAGCGCCGGATCGACGACGTCCGCCAGCGCGTCGCCGAAGGCGCTCACCACTCGGGCGTGCGGCGCGGACGTGGCCGGGGAGGCGGTCGTGGACGACGACGGCACCAGGCCGACCGTCGACGTCGTGCCCGGGGAAGGGGCGGTCGTGCCGGGCGACGTGGCCGATCCACCCCGGTCGCCGCGGAGCGCCTCGCGGGCGTGACCGGATCCGGGCACCCGGTCGCTCGGAGATCCCGGACCGGTGAGGGCGTGGGCTGCGCCCATGACCAGGGCCACCACGGCGACGGCCCCGACGACGAGGGCGACGCGCCCGCCGCCGGCGCGGCGGGGGCCACGCGACGGGACAGCGCGCTCTTCGTGAGTGGGAGGCGACGGCAGGGGCGAGGGCATGGGCGGAGACCTGGGGTGCGGACTGTTTCCGAGACCGATGGCCGGCAACGCCGGGCCCCTCGCCGTGGCCTCGTCGGCTCACGATACCGGTCATGGTGGCGCCGTTGTCGGAAGATTGGACTTTGGTCCATACAAGTCTCACGGCCCGTGACGAGCGCCGACGGGCGTGTGCGCGCTGCGTGCCGCAACTACCGTTTGGCCCATGGCGAGGATCGACTTTCCGCAGCTGGGC
>DASRBM010000432.1:0-4265 GCA_035653635.1 Acidimicrobiales bacterium
TGGACGCTCGGCATCGAGGAGCAGTACTACCTGTTGTGGCCCCTCGTGGTCATGGCCGTACTCGGGCGCAGGGGACAGGCCTGGCGATCCGCCGCGCAGCGCCGTCGCCGGCTCACCACCCTGCTCGTGGTGGCGCTGGCCGGGGCGGGCGCGTCGGCGGCGCGCATGATGCTGGCGACGCCGGTCCACGGCGACGTGACCCGCAGCTACTACGGGACCGACACGCGGGCGCAGGCGCTGCTGCTCGGCGCGGCCTGTGCCGTGGCCCTCGCCCTCATGGGCCGACGCTGGCAGCGCGACCTCGGACCGCTGTTCGTGCTGGCCGGTCTGCTCGGGGCGGCGGTGATCGGCCTCGTGTGGACGGGCCTGCGCTACAACGCGCCGTTCGCCTTTCACGGCGGATTCCTCGTCATGGCAGTGGCGGCGTGCGCGGTGACGGTCAGCGCTGCTTGCGTCGAGGAGGGCCTCCTGGCGGGCATCCTGTCGTGGGGACCGCTGCAGTGGATCGGGCGGATCTCCTACGGCATGTACCTCTGGTACTGGCCGACGCTCCTCGTGCTCACCGGTAGCCGCACGCATCTCGAGGGCGCCGGACTGGCGGCCGTGCGGGTTTGGGTGACCGTCGCGCTGGCGGCGGTGTCGTACCACGCGCTCGAACTCCCCATCCGTCGCCGGCGCCTGGCCGCCCATCTCCGCCCGGCCCGGGCCGCTGCGGGCGTGGGCACGGTGGCGCTCGCCGGGGTGGTGGCGGTGGCGCCGACGGCGGTGGCGGCCACCGTGCACCAGCACGCTCCTCTGCCGGTGACCGCCCCGGCCGTCGTGACCGGTCCACCGGTGCGCGTCATGGTGGTCGGCGACTCCATGGCCGGCACGCTCGCCATGGGGCTCCAGCAGGTGGCCGGCCACTACGGCGCCGAGATCGTCAACGAGGGCACGCCCTCGTGCTCGGTGTCGGCCGAAGGTGACTACTTCATCCGCGGCCAGGTCGTGCCCCCGCTGTGGCCGTGCATCCCCGGCGCCCCCCAGGACCTCTTCGCCCAGTGGCAGCGCTGGCTCGCCCAGTTCGACCCCGATGTCGTGGTCTATCTGGCACGCGGCGAGACCTTCGGGGTGCAGCTGAACGGGCAGTGGACCGACGTGGGCCAGCCGATCGATGCCGCCTGGGTGGCGAGCCGCCTGCAGCAGGCGGTGTCGGTGCTGGGCTCGCTCGGGGCCAAGGTGGTGCTGCTCACCACGCCGGCCTACGCGAGCGGCGAGCAGCCCGACGGGGCACCGTGGCCCGAGGACCGGCGCGACCGGCTCGATCGGGTGAACGCCATCATCCGCGACGTGGCGGCCCACACGCCCGGGGTGGGCTTCTTCGACGCCGGCGCCATGCTGTCGCCGGGCGACACCTACACCGCCACGTTGGATTCGACGCCCATCCGCTGCAACGACGGCATCCACCTGCAGGAGACCGGCGGCGAGTACCTCGGGACCAAGCTCCTGCCCTACCTGGTCGGCCTGGGCCACGCCCGTGCCGTGGCCGTGACCCCGAAGCGCGCGCCCCTCGGCACGATCCCGCCACCGGGATGGTGGCCGTCGCTGCAGGCCATCTGCAGCGACTGAGCGTCAGCCCGGCGAGCGGAGGCCGCCGAGCAGGAAGCCGCAGATCTCGTCGGTGGCCTCGTCGACGGGCAGGGGGGCCGGGTCGCCGGCGCGCACCGACATGGCCCCGAAGAGCTGCTGACCGATGAAGCGGGCGCCCCGCTCGGGCTCGGCCGTGGCGAAGATCCCTTCGACGATGCCCTGGGCCACGAGGTCCTCGAGCAGGCGGGCCATGTCGAGGGCGATGGTGGCGAGCTCGGCGTCGACGGCCGCGCCCGTGTCCCCCGAGCTCGACTGCACCGCCATGGCCAGGCGGAAGAAGGCGGGGTTCTCGTCGATGCGGGCGAGCATGGCCCGGACGATGGCCCGCAGCCGGTGCTCGGTGTCCGACGCCTCCTCCCACTCGGCGACGAAGGCGTCCTGCATCTGGCCGTACATGCGTTTCAGACAAGCTCGCACGAGCTCGTCGCGATTGGCGAAGTAGACGTAGATGGTGGAGCGGGCCACCTTCGCCTCGGCCGCGATCTCGTCCATGGAGACCTCGGTCGTACCTCGCTCGCCGAACAGCCGCCGGGCGACGTCGATGATCTGGTCGCGCCGGAAGTCGCGGATGACCTCCTTGAGCTCCTCCGACGTCCGACGCGCCACGTCAGACCAGACGGCGCGGGGCAGGGGAGAACTGCACGGGGAGGTGCTTGATGCCGCTGATGAAGCGTGACTGTAGGCGCTGAGGAGGACCGGCCGGCGCGATGTCGGGCAACCGGTCGAGCAGATGCTCGAACATGACCTTGATCTCCATGCGGGCCAGGTTGGCGCCCAGGCAGAAGTGGGGACCGCCGCCCCCGAAGGCCATGTGCGGGTTCGGGTCCCGGCCGATGTCGAAGCGCTGCGGGTCCTCGAAGACGTCCTCGTCCCGGTTGGCCGAGATGTGGAAGAACACCACCTTCTCGTCGGCCGGCACCCGCACGCCCGACAGCTCGACGGCCTCGGTCGTCTGGCGCCGGAAGTTCATGACCGGGCTGACGTAGCGCAGCATCTCGTCGACGGCCGACGGCAGCAGCTCCCGGTCGGCGAGCAGGCGCTGCCACTGGTCGGGATTCTCGAAGAAGGTGACCATGGCGCCGGACATGAGGTTCCGGGTGGTCTCGTTGCCGGCGATGGTGAGCAGGAGGAAGAACAGCTCGAGCTCCATCTCCGACAGGCGCTCGCCCTCGAGCTCGACCTGGGCCAGCACGCTCATGAGGTCGTCGTGCGGGTTGATGCGCTTCTGGGAGAAGAGCGACGCGGCGTAGCCGTAGAGCTCCATGGCCGCCATGGTGGCGTCCTCTTCGGTGAGCCCGTACTCAGGGTCCTCGCTGCCGACGAGCCGGTTGGACCAGTTGAACATGCGGTCACGCTCCTCGGCCGGCACACCGAGCAGCTCGGCGATGACCACGAGGGGCAGCTGGGCCGAGATGTCGAGGACGAAGTCGGCTTGGCCCTTTTCGATCACCGCGTCGATGATCTCGTCGGCGGCCAGGTGGATGCGCTCGTGGAGCTGGTTGACCATGCGGGGGGTGAAGCCCTTGTTCACGAGCCGCCGGTAACGGGTGTGCAGCGGGGGGTCCATGTTGAGCATCATGAGCCGCTGCTGCTCGATTGCCTCCTCGGGGATCTCGAAGGGCATGGTCCCGCGCCGGTACGACGAGAAGCGCTCGTGATCGCGGTTGACGGTCACGCAGTCCTGGTACCGGGTCACGGCCCAGAAACCGGGACCCCCCTCCTCTTCGTGGAAGAAGACCGGCTCGTTGCGCCGGAGCCAGGTGAAGTAGTCGTGGGGCACCCCGGCCACGAAGGTGGCGGGGTCGGCCAGGTCCACCCGAGCGGGCTTCTCCAGCATGGGGCTGGGCATGGTGCTCACAGGACATTCCCTCCGGTAAATCAGACACCCCGTCCGATGAATCGGATGGTATGACCAGACCGTCGTCCCGGTCAAGAAAGACGGCGCCTACCAGGGAGGACGCGGCCTTCAGGCCATGGCCTGGTCGGCGAGCTCCACCGTGCGCCCGTCACGCCAGCTGCGCAGCACCAGGTAGGGGCCCTTCAGCGCACCGTGGTCCCAGGCGCCGAAGCCCATCAAGGTGCCCGGCAGGCCGCTCGAGGCGGGCAGCGACTTCACCTGCTCCAGGCCCTCGCGCACGCCGTCGCGGGTGAGGTGGGCGGCCCGCTCGAACGCCTCGCCGAGGAGCCGGCCCATGTCGTAGGCGGCGACGCCGATCGGCCCCGCCGCACTGCGCGCCGAGCGCTCGCGCAGCTCCTGACGGGCCGCGTTGCGATCGGAGACGGTGTCGACGTACACCCAGCCCTCCCAGCCCGCTCGCCAGTCCTTGCGCCCGTAGCCGAACATGAGGGCCGAGTTGGCCACGACCGGCACGCCCCACTGCTCGGCCTCGAGACCGAGCGCCACGGCTCGGGCGGCGACACCGAGCCCGAGGTAGCACAGCGCATCGGGTTCGGTGGCCCGCAGGCGGCGCACCACCGGGGTGACGTCCTGCGCCAGCGGTGAGACCGGCGCGCTCATGAGCACGTCGACGCCGACCGCGCTGCAAGCGGCGGTGAACGCGTCGCCGTAGCCGCGCCCGACGGCGGAGTGGTCGTGGGCGAGGGCCACCGTACGCCTGCCGGTGACGGCGAGGTGA
>DASRBM010000433.1:0-4629 GCA_035653635.1 Acidimicrobiales bacterium
CGCGGCCGCAACAGCGACAACACGTTGATCCGCGAGCGCCTCGGCTGGGCTCCCTCGATCACCCTCGAGGAAGGCCTCGCCAAGACGTACGCGTGGATCTACGACCAGCTGAGCGCCCGCGTTCCGGTCTGAACCACGCGGACGCGTCATCGAGCGCGTCCGGAAGTCGACGCAGGTGCTCCGAGGGTCCCCATCGTGACGCGACGTTGCGGAGAAGTTGTGGCCCTCTTCGTTCAAGGGTCTCGAACTCGCGTTCGATATTCCCTTCGTGGTGAAGGGACGTGCATCGACGGCGTCGGGCGCTCCACTCGACGCACGGCTCCGTCGCGCCTCGGCGGCGCTGGCGCTCTGCGGACTGGCGTTCGTGGTCCTGGTGAGCGCCGGGCCCTCGATCGAGGGCGCGGCGGCCATCGTGCGTCCGTCGTCGAGCGCGACGACCACGCAGGCGAAGTCGACCACCACGAAGCCCGGTTCCACGACGACCACGGCGGGCGTCACGGGGTCGAGCGGCACGACGACGACGAGCTCGCCGTCCTCGACCACCACGTCGACGAGCACATCCTCCGGGTCGGGTCCGGCCCCGTCCACCACGACGACTTCGGCGACGGTGGCGCCCACGGCGACGAACTGCGGGGGACAGCCGACATTGTCGTCCGACGGAACGAACTGGGCGTGCAGCTTCGACGCCGAGTTCACCGGCAGCTCCCTGGATCTCACCAAGTGGCAAACGGTCCAGACGGCGACCACCGGATTCGTCAGCGGCAGCGGTCCCTACGTCTGCTACGTGAACAGACCGGACAACGTGTCGGTGGGCGACGGCGCGCTCAACCTGACCGTCCGCAAGGAGGCGGCGCCGTTCACCTGCGGCAGCGGGTCCGGCGCCTTCCAGACGAGCTACACGGGTGGCTTCGTCACGAGCTACAAGCTCTTCAGCCAGGCCTACGGCCGGTTCGAGATCATGGCCAAGGTGCCCGGAACCTCGGCTTCGGGGCTCCAGTCGAGCTTCTGGCTCTATCCCGAGAGCCTGAACGGCTACGGCGCCTGGCCGGCGTCGGGCGAGATCGACGTGGCCGAGACCTACAGCGACTACGCCAACCTCGCCGTGCCGTACGTCCACTACCTCTACGACCCGACGACCACGGACGCGGCCACGCACACGAACACGGTGACGGCGACGAACTGTCCCATCGCCGTCGGGCAGTACAACGACTACGTGCTCGAGTGGACGCCGTCGGCCATGACCATCCTCGTGAACGGCGCCGTGTGCCTGATCGACCACTGGGCGCCGAAGTCCCCGCTCGTGGCGCCGCAGCCCTTCGACCAGCCCTTCTACGTGAACCTCACCGCCGCCCTCGGGCAGCAGCCGAACCAGCTGACGGCGTCGACGCCGCTGCCGGCGACCACCCAGGTGCGGTACGTGCGGGTCTGGAAGATCCAGCCGTAGCTCAGGCCCCCACGTGCCGGCGGCCCCGATGACGGGCGGCCGCGGCGACCGAGCGCGCCCGCGACAGCGGTGCGGCCAGGCGGCCGGCCACCGGGATGGTCTCGTAGCGGCGCACGGCGTCGTCGAAGGCGCGGTCCCGCTCGGTGGCCGTCTCACCCGGCCGATGGGCGAGGTAGGTGCGCCGGGCGAGCTCGTCCCACAGGCGGGCGTCGATGCGCGAGCGTTCCTCGATCAGCGACGCGGCCGCGTCGCACTCGGCCGCCACGTCACACTGGAGCCCTCGGGGCATGGGCGGCGACTCGTTGACCCGCAGCAGGCGCAGCTCCCGTCCGAGCCACGCGGAGAGCTGTTCGGTGAAAGTCCCGTCCTCGGTCACGGCCACGAAGTCGAAGCGCTTGAGCGAGGCTACGGCCGCCTCGAACAGCTCGTCGTCGAAACGCGGATCGATGAAGCCGTCCATGGGAGCCCGCTCGTCGGGCCACACGAGGAACCGGGTGATCAGGTTGTCGCTGATGAAGGCGACATCCGCGTCGGCCAGATAGGCGGCGAGCGGCAGGCGGGCCCGTCGCACGTAGTCGCCCCATCCGCTCCACCCGCGCAGCATCGAGTCGGTGTGGGCCCGCGAGAAGAGCCAGTGCGACACGAGACGGGTCCGTGGCTCACGCAGGACGGTGAGCTGGTTGAGGCTCTCGAACCGGGCCCGGGTCGGCGACGGCGGGATGTGGCCGAACACGGCGTCGGCGCCCTCGGGGATGTCCGCAGGGGTGACGACGAGGCCCCGCCGCGCCGCGGGGGACAACTTGTCGTAGGTGGCGAAGGCGCCGAGGGCGCTCCTGCTGTAGCCGTGGAAGGGGGCCACCGGCTTCAGGGCCTCGATCAGTGCCGCGATGAGGGCCGTCCCCGCCGTCTTCGGGATGTGGTTGAAGACGAGCGGTTTCCCCACGGTGACCTGGGCGTTTGCCATTCCGCCCCTCCTGCTCGAGCCCGGTGTTTGCGTACTATAACGATCGAGGTCCGTAGCCCTCGCGCGAAGAGGGCGGACGAGCCCCCGGTATTGCGCTTCCGTTACGAAATCCTGGGCCGCTTGGGCCGTTCCCGAGTCGTGGGGGGCTTGTCGTGAGCCGCGTGCGCAGGTTGATCTCGTGGGCGCTCAGCCCGCAGAGTCGCGCCTACACCGGCTCGCTCGCCCTCCAGGGGTTCGGCGCGCTGCTCGGCCTCGTCGTGCAGACGGCCCTCGCCCGCTGGCTGGGCGTGTCGGGCTACGGCCTCATCTCGACCGTCCTCGCCGTGAGCACCGTGCTGGCCTTCGTGGGGACCGGCGGCACCAACGGTGCCGCCCTGCGCTACGTGCCGCACTTCGAGGTGGAAGGCGACCGACCGGGGGCGGCGCGCTTCGTGGCCTTCTCGCTCACGACCACGCTTCTCGTGAGCACCGTCATCGCCCTCGGCTTCGTGGCCGTCGCCCTCGGCACCGGACGACGCATCACCGGCTTCGAGGCCGTCGTCGCCGGCGCCCTCATCGTCGTCACCGCCTTGCAGGTTGCCGGCACCGACCTCGGGCGCCTCGCTCGGCACTTCACCATCTCCTATTCGGCCGTGCTCATCGTGCGCCAGGTCATCGTGGCCGGCTGTGCCCTGGCCGCCCTGGTGGAGAAGATCCATCCGAGCCCGCTGCTCGCTCTCGTGTTCCTCACCGCCGGCGCGGCGGCCGGGTTCGTCCTCCAGGTCGACGCCATCCGCCGCGGCTTCGGGGGTCGCGCCCTGCGCCCGGCGGCGCCGCGGGGTGAGTGGCTGCGGGCCTCACCGGCCTATCTGGTGATCAACGCCTTCCAGCTCGTGCTCGGCCAGGTGGACCTGCTCGCCGTGAGCGTCTTCCTCACGAGTGCCGCGGTCGGCTACTACGCGGCCGCCCTGCGCACGTCGGCCGTGCTCACCCTGCCGTACGTGGCCGTCATGGCCGTCATCCGGCCCCGCTTCTCCGAGTTCGCCAGCCGCGGCGGCCGCAAGGCCGACACCATGCGGCTGTCGCTCCACTCGACGATGTGGTGCGGGCTCGCCACCTTCGTGCTGTCGGTGCCGATGATCTTCTTCCCCGACGTCGTGCTCAAGCTCTTCGGCGCCTCCTTCGTGGCCGGGCGCCTGCCGCTGCAGCTGCTCGCCATCGGCCAGGTGATCATCGCCTTCATGGGGCCCGGCGGCACCCTGCTCGTCTACATGGACAAGCGCAAGGTCGCCATCGTGGGCACCGTGATCTCGACGGTCATCAGCGCGGTGATGTGCGGTGTCGGTGCCGTGGTGGACGGCATCGACGGTGCAGCCGTGGCCAGCATGCTCTCGAGCATCCTCATCGGCGTGGTCACCTACCTGCTCACGTGGCGGTACACCGGGATCCGCATCTCGGTCGTGGAGGCCGTCTTCCCCTTCCTCCGCCAGAAGGTCGAGGAGGAACCCGAGCTCGAGCCGGCGACGGTGCCGCCGCAGCCCGAGGTCGCCGCCGGCGCCGTGGCCATGGCTGCCGTCGAGGAATCGAGCTTCCGGTCCGCCGCTCTGCTCCTGTGGCGCCGCAAGGCGGTGGTCATCGCCACCACCGTGCTCGCCGTCGTGGTGGCCGTCGCCTATCTGACGGTGGCGCCCAAGAAGTATGACGCCACGTCGAGCCTGCTCATCACGCCGGACCTGCCGCTCAGTTTCATCCAGGCCAGCAACCCGAGCATCGCGGTGGAGCCCGTGTACATGACGACCGACGTCGAGATCATCAAGAGCGAGCAGATCGCCACCCTCGTCCGACGTGCCATCGGGAGCGCGCCGCCGGTCACCGTCGAACAGGTGCCCTTCACCGACGTGGTGCAGATCACCGCCGAGGCCTCGAGCCCCGATCTCGCCCGTCGTGCGGCCGACGCCTACGCCAACGCCTATCTGGACAACCAGCGCCGGCGCCTGGCCTCGGCTCTGGAGCTGGCGACCGGCGTCCTCGAGCAGCACCTGCAGGCGGTCGACCAGGCCGTGGCCGCCGTCAGCGGCGAGGTGGCCGTGGCCGCCGACAACCCCTCGCTGACCGGCGTCGCCACCGAGCTCGCCACCACCCAGCAGGCGCTGCAGCAGGAGCAGTCGACGCTCCAGCACCGCCTCGACGTGTACCGGGCCCTCGTGCTCGAGAAGAACGAGGAGAGCGGGCAGCTCGTGTC
>DASRBM010000434.1:0-8010 GCA_035653635.1 Acidimicrobiales bacterium
AGGGCCATGAGCTTCGCCATGTCGCCCTCGACCTTGATCTTGCCCGCCATGAATGCCTGCATGCCGGCCTGGGGGTTGCCCTCGACGAGGATGGCCTTCGCCGTCCCGTAGTCCACCGTCACCTTCAGGTCGGCCGGATCGATGTGCCCGAGGTCGAGCTTCAGCTGGCCGTCGCTCGAGTCCATGTGGGCGTCGATGGACTCGGCCTGGAAGGGCACCTCGGTGATGACGAGGTTCATCCGCACCTGATGGGGGACGGCGCCGCCTTTGCCCTCGAACTCCTCGCGGATCTTGCGCGCCTCGGTGACCCACTCGTCGCTGAGGAACGGATATGTCGCCATTGCCGATGTGCTCCCTTCCGTGCCGATGCTGCTGGGCTGGCCCTCCCGGCCGGCAGAGGCTCACGTTACCGGGGCCTCGCACGGGCCGCCGAAGCCGATCGTCTCGTCGGTCGCCGCGGCGGGATGCCCGCGGCACGGCCGGTAGCATGCCGGGCCGTGAGCACAGTGCTGCCCGGGGCCGAGCCGTTTTCACGACAGGGGGGACCCGCCGGTGTGCTCGTCCTCCACGGGTTCACCGGTAACCCGCAATCGCTCCGACCTCTGGCCGAGGCGCTGGCCGAGGCGGGCTTCACCGTGGAGCTCCCGCTCCTGCCCGGGCACGGCACCGCCATGGAGGACATGATCCCGACGCGCTGGGCGGACTGGTCCGGCGCGGCCGAGGCCGCCTACACCTCTCTCGCCGGTCGTTGCGAGTCGGTCGCCGTCGCCGCCCTCTCCATGGGCGGGACCCTGGCCTGTCTCCTCGCCGAACGGCACCCGGAGATCCGTGGTCTGACCCTCGTCAATCCGATGCTCGAGCCTCCGGCCGAGAGCTTCCGCGACGTGCTCCGTGGAGTGCTCGAATCCGGCACCGAGGTCGCGCCGGGCGTCGGGTCCGACATCGCCATGGAG
The DNA here is from genome assembly GCA_035653635.1 of Acidimicrobiales bacterium. Classification (GTDB taxonomy): domain Bacteria; phylum Actinomycetota; class Acidimicrobiia; order Acidimicrobiales; family UBA8190; genus DASRBM01. The sequence continues at coordinate 954 of DASRBM010000434.1, forward strand.
GGCTCGGTCGAGCTGGCCTATCCCGGATCGCCCATCGAGGCGGCGCTGTCGCTGTTCGAAGGCGTGGACGAGGTGGCGGCCGGTCTCGAGCGGATCGTCTGTCCCATCCTGCTGTTCTCGAGCCGCCAGGACCACGTGGTCCCGAGCACGAACGGCGACTACCTCGTCTCCCATGCCCGGGTGCCCGTGGAGCGGGTGTGGCTCGAGCGCAGCTACCACGTGGCCACCCTCGACTACGACCGCGACACCATCGAGAGCGGTACCGTCGCCTTCATGCGCCGCGTGCTCGGCGCCGAACCGGCATCCACGATCGCCGCAGGGGGCGAGGACCGGTGAGCGGGGCCGCCCGGCTCACCCGCGAGGACGCGGCGTACGTGGCCCGGCTGGCCCGCATCGACCTCGACGACGCCGAGCTCGACGCCTTCGCCGGCCAGCTCGCCTCCGTGCTCGAGCATGCGGCGGAGATAGCCCGGCTCGACACCGACGGCGTGGAGCCCACGGCCCATCCCCTGCCGCTGCGCAACGTGCTGCGCCCGGACGAGATCCGGCCTTCGGTCCCCCGCGACGAGGTGTTGGCGGCCGCTCCCGCCGTGGAGGACGGTCGCTTCCGCGTCCCGCGCATCCTCGGCGAAGCCCCCTGACGTGGGCGGCAACGACCACATCGACGCGGCCGACCTCGCCGGATCCCGGCCCGCGCCGGCGGCCGACCTCGCCGCGCGCATCCGCGCCGGGGAGCGCTCGGCGCGCACCGAGACCGAGGAGCGTCTCCGCGGGCTCGAGCGCGTCGATCCCGAGCTCCGGGCGTTCGTCACCGTCCTCGCCGACGAGGCCCTCGCCGCGGCGGACGAGATCGACCGACGGGTGGCGGCGGGAGAGGACCCCGGACCGCTCGCCGGCGTGCCCGTCGCCCTCAAGGACAACATGTGCACCCGCGGCGTGCTCACGACCTGCTCGTCACGCATCCTCGCCAACTGGCGTCCCCCCTATGACGCCACCGTGGTGGAACGCCTCCGCAGCGCCGGGGCCGTGGTCATCGGGAAGACGAACCTCGACGAGTTCGCCATGGGATCGTCGACCGAGAACTCGGCCTTCGGTCCGACGCGCAACCCGTACGACACGGACCGGGTGCCGGGTGGTTCGAGCGGGGGTTCGGCGGCGGCCGTGGCCGCCGGCATGGTGCCGCTCGCCCTCGGTTCGGACACCGGCGGTTCGATCCGGCAGCCGGCCGCGCTCTGCGGCGTCGTCGGGCTGAAGCCCACCTACGGCACGGTGTCGCGCTACGGGCTCGTCGCCTTCGCCAGCTCCCTCGACCAGATCGGCCCCTTCGCCACGACCGTGGCCGACGCTGCTCTGCTGTTCGACGCCATCGGCGGCGAGGACCCCATGGACTCGACCTGCCTGGACCGCCCCGCCCCGCGGTCGGTGGCCACACTCGCCGACGGGGTGAGCGGCTGCCGCGTCGGTCTCGTGCGTGAGCTGCTCGAGGGAGCCGACCCGGCGGTGGAACGGGCCGTGCGCGGCGCGGCCGAGGCCCTCGCGTCGGCAGGTGCCCTCATCGAGGAGATCGCAATCCCCGAGGTGAAGCACGCGCTGCCCGCCTACTACGTGATCGCGCCGGCCGAGGCGTCGTCGAACCTCGCCCGCTACGACGGCGTCCGTTACGGGTTGCGGGTCGACGCGCCCGACGTCGAGTCGATGAACGCCGCCACCAGGGCGGCGGGGTTCGGAGCGGAGGTGAAACGACGGATCATGCTCGGCACCTACGCCCTGTCGGCCGGCTACTACGACGCCTACTACGGACAGGCGCAGAAGGTCCGCACGCTCATCATCCGGGCGTTCGACTCCGCCTACCAGCAGTTCGACGTGCTCCTCGGTGCGACCACACCGACCACGGCCTTCACGCTCGGATCGAAGACGCAGGATCCGTGGGCGATGTACCTGTCCGACGTCTTCTCGGTGCCGTCGAACCTGGCCGGCCATCCGGCCGTCAGCGTGCCCTTCGGTACCGACGACGCCGGTCTTCCCATCGGCGTGCAGGTGCTGGCCCCGGCCTTGGCCGAGCCGGTGCTGCTGCGGGTGGCGGCTGCGGTGGAGGACGCCGCCCCTCCGATCGGCATGCCGAGGGTGTCGGTCGCCGCCGGCGCCGCGCGTCCGGCCGGTCCGGCCGGTCCGGCCGGTCCGGCCGGTCGCGAGGAGGCCCGGCCGTGAGCGCGGGCGTGTCTTCCCCGCCGCCGGCCGGTGTCCCCGAGGGTTGGGAGGCGGTGATCGGGCTCGAGGTCCATTGCGAGCTCAAGACCCGCACCAAGCTCTTCTGCGGCTGTCCGAACTCCTTCGGCGACGAGCCCAACACGAACGTGTGCCCTGTCTGCCTGGGGCTGCCCGGATCGCTGCCGGTCCTCAACGCGCAGGCCGTGGAGCTGGCCATGCGCATCGGCCTCGCGCTCCAGTGCGAGGTCCGCCCCTCGGTCTTCCACCGGAAGAACTACTTCTATCCGGACATGCCGAAGGACTACCAGGTCAGTCAGTACGACGAGCCCATCAACGTCGACGGGCACCTCGACCTGCCCGACGGGTCGCGCGTGGGCATCGTGCGGGCGCACATGGAAGAGGACACGGGGAAGACGACGCACGTCGGCGGCGGCGGTCGGATCCACGGCGCCGCCCACTCCCTCGTCGATTACAACCGGGCGGGCGTGCCGCTCGTGGAGATCGTCTCCGCTCCTGACATCCGTTCTCCGCAGCAGGCCCGGATATACGCGGCCGAGCTCCGCGCCATCCTCGTCGCGACAGAGGCGTCCGACGGCCGCATGGAGGAGGGATCCATGCGGGTCGACGCCAACGTGTCCGTGCGCCGTGCCGGCGACACCGAGCTCGGCACCCGGTGCGAGATCAAGAACCTGAACTCGCTGCGTTCGCTGGCCCGCGCCATCGAGCACGAGATCGGGCGGCAGATCGACGTCGTCGAGGCGGGCGACAAAGTCGAGCAGCAGACGAGGCACTGGGACGAGGAAGCGCAGAAGACGGTGCCCTTGCGCTCCAAGGAAGAGGCGTTCGACTACCGCTACTTCCCCGAACCCGACCTCGTGCCCGTCGCCCCCGATCCCGGGTGGCAGCAGCAGGTGGCGGCCTCGCTGCCACCGTTGCCGGCCGAGCGCCGCGCCACGCTCGTCGCAGCCCTCGGCGGCACCGTCAGCGCGGCCCAGGAGGACCAGATCGCGACGGTCGTCGAGCTCGGGCTCGACGCCCTCGTCACCGCTGCGGCCGAGGCCGGCGTTCCCGCCAACCTCGCGCTGGCCCGCACCGCCAACGAGGCGGCCGCCGACGTGGACGGAGCCCGCGGCGTGGAGGTCGCCTCCTACGTGGCGCTGCTCACGATGGAGCACGACGGCAAGCTGTCGGCGACACAGGCGAAGGCGGTGCTCGGCGACCTGCTCCGCGAGGGGGGCGATCCGGCGGAGATCGCCGGCCGCCTGGGATTCGAGGCGCTCGAGGAGGGCTCGCTCGCCGGGACCGTCGCCGATGTCGTCGCCGCCAACCCCGGCGAATGGGAGCGGTATCGCGCGGGTGAGGACAAGCTCGCCCAGTTCTTCATCGGCCAGGTGATGAAGGCCACCTCGGGCAAGGCCAACGGCAAGGCCGTCGTGGCCGAGCTGCAGCGCCTTCGGGGCTGAATTCTGGCCTTCGACGGTCGGCCTCGCCGGTCGGCGTCGGCCCGTCGGAACCCGCTGTTACAGCCAGTCGTCATGCTCGTGGCATGACGCTTCTCGAGGACCGGCCGCCCCGGCCGGCCCCGCATGCCGACCAGATCGGCGACCTGCTCCAGCAGGCGTTCGCCCTCATGCAACAAGCAGCCCTGATCGAGGCCGACCGGGTCACCGGTGACGACTCGTCACGGGCGGTCGAGTGGTACGTCCGGATCGAGCGTGCCGCGGCCGCCGGCCGCATGGACCACGCCCGCAGAGCCGCCCAGTGCATGACCTGGCGGCAGGAGGGTCACCGTTCCGCCGCCGCCTGGCTCGCGCAGAAGACCAAGACGTCGGTCGGCGAGGCGATCTCCTCCCTCGAGACGGCGTCGGCGCTGGCCGCGCATCCCGTCACGTTCGAGGCCCTGAAGACCGGGCGGGTGTCGATCCCCCAGGCGAGGGAGATCACCGCCGCGGCGAAGGTGGACCCGCACGCCGAAACCGACCTGCTCGATGCGGCCGATTTCCTCAGTTTCAAAGGGCTCCAGAACCGAGCCAAGGCGGTGACCGTCGCCGCCGCCTCGCAGCCCGAAGGCCGGGCGCAGATCCGCCGTCGCCGCTTCCTCCGACAGTGGCTCGACGGTGAAGGCGGATTCCACCTCCACGTCCTGTTGACCCCCGACGCCGGCGCCGAGGTCATGTCGGCCGTCCGGTCCCGCGCCGCCTATGTCTACGACGAGCGGAGCAAGGCGGGGGAGCTGCCCGAGTCACGCGAGGCGCTCGACGCCGACGCGCTGGTCGCCCTCGTGACCGGCGACGAGCGCAGGGCGACCTTCAACGGGGTCGTCGGCGGCAGGACACGCGACCTCGGGGTGATCTTCATGGTCGATCTCGCCGCCTACCGCCTGGGCAAGGTCGGTCCGGGCGAGCTCGTCGAGCTGGCCGGGGTCGGACCCGTGCCGATCGAGGTCATCGAGCACGTGATCGGGGACGCCTGGGTGAAGCTCGTCATCCGCGACGGAGTCGACATCCGGTCGGTCACCAACTTCGGACGGACGATCCCGACTGCCTTGCGCACAGCGCTCGACGCCCGCGACCGGACCTGTGTGGTGCCCGGGTGCGAAGTCGAGATCGGACTCGAGTACGACCACTGGCACACGGCTTTCGCCAAGGGCGGGGCGACGGCTCTGTGGAATCTCTGCCGGATCTGTTCCTTCCACCACAAGCAGAAGACGTACGACGGCTACGTCCTGTCGGGCGGACCCGGCGCCTGGAAATGGGAGCCGCCCACGCCAGCCCGGGACCGGGCCGATGACGCCGTCGGCCCACCCGCCGCAGTCCTCGACGCACCGGCCGGTCCGGATCTCGCCGCGGCACCCGACGAGGGTGGCGGTGCACCGCCGGACACCGCCCGTGGCTCACCTGTCGAGGAGTGGCCGTAGTCTTTCGGCCATGGCCGACGTCAACCACCCGTCCGGGGAGCGCGCCCCCGGGTCCCACGGCATGAAGATCCGCAGCCACGAGGTCACCGACGGACCGACCCGCGCCCCGGCGCGGGCGATGCTGCGCGCCATCGGGATGACCGACGACGACTGGGAAAAGCCGCAGGTCGGGGTGGCCTCGTCGTGGAACGAGGTGACGCCCTGCAACATGCCGCTCGATCGGCTGGCCAAGCAGGCGAAGCTCGGCGTGCGCGAGGCCGGCGGGGTCCCGGTCGAGTTCGTCACCATCGCCGTGTCCGACGGCATCTCCATGGGTCACGAGGGCATGCGGGCCTCCCTCGTCTCACGCGAGGTGATCGCCGACTCGGTCGAGACGGTCATGCACGCGGAGCGCTTCGACGCCCTCGTGACCTTCGCGGGTTGCGACAAGTCGCTCCCCGGCATGCTCATGGCCGCGGCCCGCCTCAACCTTCCGGCCGTGTTCCTGTACGGGGGGAGCATCCTGCCCGGCCGCGCCGGAGACCAGGTGCTCGACATCGTGAGTGTCTTCGAAGCCGTCGGAGCCCACGCCACCGGTGAATTGAGCGATGCCGAGCTCTCGCTCATCGAGCACAATGCGTGCCCGACGGCGGGCTCGTGCGCAGGCATGTTCACGGCGAACACCATGGCGAGCGTGGCCGAGGCCATCGGGATGTCGCTGCCCGGGTCCGCTTCCCCCCCCGCCGTCGACCACCGTCGGGACGAGTTCGCCCTGGAGTCGGGCCGCGCCGTGGTGAACCTTCTCGCGCACGACATTCGCCCTCGTCAGATCATGACCAAGCAGGCATTCGAGAATGCCATCGCCGTGGTCATGGCCCTCGGGGGCTCGACCAATGCGGTCCTGCATCTCTTGGCCATCGCCAACGAGGCCAAGGTCGAGCTGACGCTCGACGACTTCAACCGCATCGGATCCCGCGTGCCGCACATCGCCGACACCAAGCCGCACGGTAAGTACCACATGACCGACGTCGACCGGATCGGTGGTGTGCCCGTCGTGATGCGCGAGCTGCTGCAGGCCGGGCTCCTGCACGGGGACTGCCTCACCGTAACCGGGCGCACGGTGGCAGAGAACCTGGCCGCGCTCGACCCTCCGGCGCCCGACGGGGACGTCGTGCACCGGCTGGACCAACCCATCCACACCACCGGCGGCATCGCCGTCCTCACGGGCACCCTCGCCCCCAACGGCGGCGTCGTGAAGGTGGCGGGTATCGACAACCTCCAGTTCGAGGGGACGGCGCGGGTGTTCGACGGGGAGCAGGGTGCCCTCGACGCCATCCTGGCCGGTTCGATCGAACCGGGCACCGTCGTGGTCATCCGCTACGAAGGCCCGAAGGGTGGCCCTGGCATGCGCGAGATGCTCGCCGTCACCGGAGCCATGAAGGGAGCCGGGCGCGGTGGTGACTGCGCTCTCGTGACGGACGGACGCTTCTCGGGCGGCACGCACGGATTCTGCGTCGGCCATGTCGCCCCCGAAGCGGTCGACGGAGGTCCCATCGCCTTCGTCGCCGACGGGGACCGCATCCGCATCGACGTCCCGTCCTACCGGATCGACCTTCTCGTCGACGGGGCGGAGCTCGAGCGGCGACGGGCCCAGTGGAAGATGCCTGAGCCCCGCTACACGTCGGGGGTGCTGGCCAAGTACGCCCGCCTCGTCACCGGCGCCGAACGAGGTGCCATCACCGAGCCCTGATCCGGGTGCGGCCGGATCGGAGCCGGCCCTCTTGCCGGTAGGGTCATTTCGTGCGAGACTGTCCCGACCATGCGTGAGCACGCCTTCGCCACCGTCGTCGTACTCCTGACCTAGCGCACGTCGCCGCGCCCGCGGCTCCGTGCGCTCCTCGACCTCCCAGACGGGAGGTCGTTTCATTTCCGGCCACAAGTCGGTCCCGACCA
>DASRBM010000435.1:0-3142 GCA_035653635.1 Acidimicrobiales bacterium
GCCGAACGGCGCGACGCCGAGCGCCATCGCCTTCTCGAAGGGGAACGTCTTCGGCATCGTGGGGACGCCCACGCTCGACACCGGCACGCTCGGCAACGTCGCCCATGCCCAGCTCGACGCGCTGCCCGACGGTGGCGTGCACGGATCTTCGAGCACGTCGCACACGGCCCTCATCATCGGCATCGCCGTCGGTGTGGTGCTCATCGCCCTGGTGGTGATCGTGGCCGTGACCCGTTCTCGTTCCACGACGTCACCGGCGCTGGCCGGCGCCACCGCCGTGGGCCCCGGCGGTCTCCCGCCGCGTGGGTGGTACCCGGACCCGGTGTCGCCCCGAAATTCCCGCTACTGGACCGGCACCGAGTGGTGGCCGCCGCCGGGGGAGACCCACGTGGCCCCGCCGCCGGTCAGTGCCACGCAGCCCGCCGCCGCGGCACCTGCCGCCGCGCCGGGTGGCAGCCCGCCCCCGTATGCCGGACCGGCGAGCGTGCCCCCGCCGACCGGGCCGGCGAGCATGCCCCCGCCAACCGGGCCGCCGGTGGGAACGGGGCCGGGCGCGCCTCCGGGCTGGACGCCGCCTGCCAGCGAGCCGCCGTCTCGGAGCGGACCCCCCTCTCCGGGCGCCCCCCCGCCTCCGCCGCCCGGCAACTAGGAGGCTCGCCAGTCGGGCGCGAGCGCCCGCGCTCCTATGGACCTATAGACCAATTAGCCCCTTGGGCCGAATCGGAGTTCGACGGGGAGATCGACGCCGCCATCGGGCGTCGGGGGCAGGTGGGATTCAGTCGGCGCGGAAGTCGACGAGGGGGGTCGTCTCGCCGACGGCGATGCCGTGCCACTTGGCCCAGACCTCGACCACGCCGTCCACATGGGACTCCACGTGCTCACCGCAGCTGCAGGCGCCCTGGGACCAGCCCTGCCGGAAGCGCATGGGCCACAGCGCGATGACGTGGTCCGTGTGCCGAGCCCGCTCGACGAGACGATCCGCGTCCGACATCTGCAGCCTCCGTGTGTCGCCCTGGCGGCAACCCCTGCCGCCCACTCCTGCGCGGTAGAACGGGGCGCCCGCCTACTCCTTGCGGTCGGCACAGGAACGACCGGGCACGGAGCGTGCTACTCCGGGCACCGGAGGTTGCCAGTTGCTTGAGCAGTCGTTGGGGGATCGTTGTCCGCCCGTACGTCAACCGTGACGGCCCGTCGGCCGAGACCTGGCACGAGGAGGCCGCCGCCGGCCTCAGGGGCAGGAGGGCTGGAGCGAGTGATCGCACTGAGCCGGTTGAACGGGGATCGCATCGCCGTGAACCCCGACCTGGTGGAGTGGGCAGAGGCCACCCCCCAGACGGTGATCACCATGAGCAACGGCACCCGCTACGTGGTGGCCGAGTCCATCGACGAGCTGGTGGAGCGGGTGGAGCGCTACCGCGCCACCGTGCTCGCCCGGGGCCTCGTCGCCGCCTCGACGGCCGTCCCCGAACGGTTGCCCTAGTCCGCTATCACCACTAAAATCTAGTGGAGTAGTTGGAAATGACCGGTGCGTCGCACCGGTCCCGAGCGCCGGGGGAAATGGGCGCCGTGCACCTCGATCCCATGGTCATCCTGGCCGGCGCCATCGTCGGCTTCGCCGTCGGCCTCACCGGCATGGGCGGTGGCGCCCTCATGACCCCGGTGCTTGTACTGCTCCTGCACGTGCAGCCCGGTGCGGCGGTGTCGAGCGACCTGGTCGCCTCCTTCTTCATGAAGCCTGTCGCCGGGGCGGTGCACCTGCGCCGCCACACCGTGCACCTTCGCCTTGCCGGTTGGCTCATGGCCGGCGCCGCGCCGGCCGCCTTCCTCGGCGCCGCCCTCCTGCATCTCGTCGCCCACGGCAAGTCGCTGCAGACCGACGTGGAACTCGGCCTGGGCGCGGCCCTGCTGCTGGCGGTGCTCGGCATCGTGCTCCGTTCGGTGACGGCACGGAGCAGCGCGTCGGGCGCCGGCGAACCGGACGGTGAGCGCTGGCCTCCCGTGCGGATCGCCGCCACTTTGGCGGTGGGCGTGGTCGGCGGCCTCGTCGTCGGGATGACGTCGGTGGGCTCGGGATCGCTCATGATCGTCGCCCTCATGTTCCTCTACCCGCGGTTGTCGGGTGCCGAGCTCGTGGGCACGGACCTGGTGCAGTCGGTCCCGCTCGTCGGTGCCGCCGCCCTCGGGCAGGTGCTGTTCGGCGACGTGCGCCTGGGCGTGACCGCGTCACTGCTCGTCGGGTCGCTGCCGGCTGTCTACGTCGGCGCCCGCCTGTCGGCGCTGGCCCCCACGGCCGTGCTGCGGCCGGTCATCGCCGCCATGCTCCTGCTGTCGGGACTGAAGCTCGTCGGCGCGCCCAACGCCCTCCTCCTGGCCGTCGCGGCAGCCGGGGCTGCGGCCTTCGCCGTGTGGCGCCTGCGGCGCAGGTCCCCGGCACCGGCGCCCGCCGTTCCCCGGCCCGAGCCGGCCGTGGCCGCCGTGGGCGAGCGATTGACGGGCTGATCCCGCGGGTACCGCGCGACGCGAGAGTCGCGTGAAAGGAGCCCGCATGACGGCCGAGGCGTCGCGCATCGAACAAGCGGAACCGGTCCACGACACCGTCCCCGTCTCGCGCACCACGGAAGAAGAAGAGCGCGAGTTCCACGCCGCCCACCGCGCCGACCGGCCCCCGACACCCGACGAGGAGGCCCTGGCCGACGAACACGGGCCCCTCGACGCCGAGGTGGCGCAGTCGGCGAAGGAAGCCGCCGCCCGCGGCGCCCAGGTGAAGGGCGAGGGCGAGATCCCCTGACGCCGCCCATGCGGCCTTCGTCTACACGCCCGACGGCTGGCGCCAGCGCCGGAGCGTGTGGCGGCGTACGTCTTCGAGCGTGACGACACCGGCGAGGCGGTTCTCGCCGTCGAGGACGACCGCAGGGTGCCCGTCGGCGGCTCGCATCCGCGCCAGCAGGTCCTGGAGCGGCTCCTCGGGCCTGCCGACGGCGAGCGCCTCCACCGGCACGAGCAACCGGGCGGCCGGCGTGGCCGCCTGCCGGTCGAGCGGGACGCGGCCGGCGGCGCCGGCCGTCACGACGCCGGCGATCCATCCCCGGTCGTCGACGAGGACGACGGCGTCGCCCGGGTGGTGCCAGGCGCGCCGCACGAG
>DASRBM010000436.1:0-3637 GCA_035653635.1 Acidimicrobiales bacterium
AGCCGCCGCGGCCGAGCGTGGTGACGTCGCGCGATTCGGACACGCCCTGGAAGCCGGCCACCACCGGCACCCGGCCGGCGGCGAGGGCCTCGCGCAGGCGGTCGCCCCGGACCTCGATGATCTTCGCCCGGGTGTGGGCGCTGTCGGTGATGATCCCGGCCTGGCTGCCGGTGAACGACACGGCGTCGACCCCGAGGTCGGCGAGGGCCATGACGAGCAGCGCCATCGAGATGCGCTCCCCGGCGGTGAGGAGCATGTCGAGCTCGCGTGGCGGCTGGGCCCCGCTCACCTCGTTGGCCAGGTGCAGCAGCTCGTCGGTGGTCTTGCCCATGGCGCTCACGACCACGACCACGTCGTCGCCGTGGCGACGGCTGCGAGCCACGTGGTCGGCCACGGCCCGGATCCGATCGGCGTCGCCGACCGAGGTGCCGCCGAACTTCTGCACGAGCAGGGACATCGGCGGTCAACGGTACAGGGCGTCCGCCGGGGCCCCGGCGCCCGGGGCGCCGGCTGCCGGTCGGTACGACTCCGGGCGAGCCTGCCGTCGGCGATCAGCCGTTGGGCGAAAGGGGCCAGCCCGAGTAGGCGGCCCAGGCTGCGTCGATCTGCAGCGCGCCGTCGTGCACGGCCTGCACGGCGAGCGGGGGGTGGATGCGGTCGCCTGTGGTGGGATCGAGGGTGACCGGGCCGGTCGCCCCGGCCACGGCGGCCGTCTGGAGCAGGGCACGGCGCACGGCCTCGGGATCCGAGGAGCCCGCCTGCTCGACGGCGGCCGCCACCACGGACACGGCGTCGTGGCCGAGGGCGCTCCAGAAGGCGGCGGCACCGGAGAGCGACGACTGCGCGGCGGTGAAGCGCGTGCCCCCGGGGACGAGCGTCAGGGGCGCGGGGCCGGCCACGAGGCAGCCCGACGCCGGCGCGCCCGAGGTGGCCAGGTAGGTGGTGGCCCCCGGTGACATGCCGCTCACCAGACACGGCCCGCTCACATGGGCGTGGTGCAGCGCAGCGGCGATGGTGCCGCCGTCGACGTCGCCGGCCAGCACCACGAGGGCATCGGCGTGGGCGGCCGAAGCCTGGGCGACGGCGCTGTCGACCCCGGCCGGGCCCGACAGCGCCACCGGCGTGGTCGTCACCCCGGCGGCGTCGAGGAGACCCTGCAGGGCGGCGGCCAGGCCGGCGGTGCGGTCACGGGTATCCACGACAACGGTCACGGTGTGGGCGCGGAGCACCTCCACCAGGTCCTGGGCTACGAGGGCAGCCTGCTGGCGGTCGGTGAAGCCGACGTCGGGCACGCCGTCGTCGCTGCCGCCGCCGGCCATGGACAGCACGGCGAGACCCGCCCGGCGGTACACGGGGAGCACGGCGTCGGCCACCACCGGGTAGATCGGTCCGATCACCGCGGCCGGGGGCCGGGCCACCAGGCGCCGGGCCAGGCGCCCGGCCGCCGGCACGGCGCCGCCGTCGTCCTCGCCCACCACCTGCAGGGTCTTGTGGAGCACGCCGCCGCGGGCGTCGATCTGCGACGCAGCCGCCTGCGCACCCCGCAGGATCGCGGCCCCCACCGCGGCGTCGGGTCCGGTGCGGGCCACCTCCACGGCGACGGTGAGCGTCTGCGACGGGCGCTTGGGCGCCGGGCTGCTGCACCCGGCAAGCACGAGCGCGCCCGCCGTGGCCGTTGCCAGCACGGCGTAGCTGCGAGGTCGCGCCAGCGGTGGACGATTCCGGAGCCCCTGTGCGGCGACAGTAGGGTGCTCCTCCGTGCCCAGCGACAAGCGAGCCCGCAAACGCGCCAACCGCAACGCCCGGTTGGCCGAGCTCGAGCGCCAGCGCCGCCGGCGGACGACGAGCCGCCGTGGAATCACCGCCGTCGTACTCATCGCCGTCGCGGTGGGCGCCTACGCGCTCGTGAGCTCGGGTGGGAAGAACACCTCGGCCCACAAGGCGTCGACCACCACCACGTCCAGCGCCACGACCACGACCACCGGGACTCCTCCCTCGACGACGACCACCGTCAGTCTGACCGGTGATACGACAGCAGCGAACTGCCCGTCCAGTCTGACCGCGCCGCTCAAGAAGCCGACCTTCTCGAGCAAGCCGCTGCTCATCATCTACCCGCAGCGCACCTACTCGGCGGTGGTGAAGACCGACGTCGGCAGCTTCACCATCGACCTCGACACCCAGGCGGCGCCGCACACGGTCAACAACTTCGTGTTCCTGGCCGACAACCACTTCTACGACTGTGTCGTGTTCCACCGGGTCATCCCCGGGTTCATGGACCAGACGGGCGACCCCACCGGCACGGGCACCGGCGGCCCCGGATACACCTTCGCCGACGAGAACATCCCGACCGGCGGTTACACGGCCGGCGACGTGGCCATGGCCAACTCGGGCCCGAACACCAACGGAAGCCAGTTCTTCATCCTGGTGGCGCCGTACTCCAACGACCAGTACTCGCTCTTCGGACACGTGTCGTCGGGTATGGACGTCGTGCAGAAGATCAACGCGGACGGCAACGCGAGCGACAACGGCACGCCGCCGAAGAAGTACCACCGCATCATCTCGGTCACCATCATCGGGCTGACCGGCTAGGAGGAACATCGTGACCGTGGAGTGCCCCCAGGCTGACGGGTCGAGCCCGCAGCGCCGTTCCTTCGACGCCGAGCCCCCGATGTGCATCGATCCGGCCAAGCGCTACACGGCGGAGATGGTGACCACCAAGGGCACCATGCGCATCGCCCTCGACCCGGTGGCCGCCCCCCGCACGGTCAACAATTTCGTGTTCCTGGCCCGCTACCACTACTTCGACGGCATCGTCTTCCACCGCATCATCCCCGGCTTCGTCCTCCAAGGTGGCGACCCCACCGGGACCGGCACCGGCGGCCCCGGCTACCGCTTCGCCGACGAGCTCCCCCAGCCCGGCCGCTACGAGCTGGGCTCACTGGCCATGGCCAACGCCGGCCCCGACACCAACGGGAGCCAGTTCTTCGTCATCTCGGGGCCTGACGGCGTGCGGCTGCCGCCCAACTACTCGCTGTTCGGCAAGGTCGTGGCGGGCACCGACGTCGTGGCCGCCATCGATGCCGTCGGCACGCGCTCGGGCAAGCCGACGGAGACCGTCACCATCGAGTCGGTCACCATCACCGAAGCCGACTGAGAACAGCGCGCCATCGCGCGCAGAACGCCGGAGCGCCCATTGAGGGGCGCCACGGATTTCAGTGCGGCAGCGCCTCGAAGCCGGCCGGCTTGCCGCTCACGAAGACCTGCACCTCGCCCTGGCCGGTCTGGCGCCACGACCCGTCCGCGTCGCGGACGAGGGCGGTGCGCTCGGGCACGCCCACCACGGGCAGTCCCGGGGCGGCGAGGGCGATCGAGCGGTGCACCTTCTCGGCGTTCTCGTGCCCGAAGTGGGGGATCACCGCCAGCTGCTCGACCATGCCCAGGCCGACGGTGAGCGCGCCGCCGCGCGGATCGACCATGGGGTCGGTGAGGACCATCGCGCCCGCCGACGACCCCGCCACCACCGCGCCCTCGCGCCACGTCTCGAGCAGCGCCTCCCACACCGCCGAGGCCTTGAGCACCGACCGAAGGTGCATCGGAGAGCCGCCGCCCAAATAGACGAACCGCGCTGCGCGGACGA
>DASRBM010000437.1:0-4910 GCA_035653635.1 Acidimicrobiales bacterium
CGCGGCCGAGGTCGTGGCCGCCGCCGACCGCGACGAAGAGGCGGTCCGGCGTCGCATCAAGGAGGCGGTCGCCGATCTGCCCCGCGCCTGGCAGCCCCGCAGCATCACCTTCGTCGACACCATCGACACCAAGGGCGGCAAGACCGTGCGGGGGGTGGAGCAGTGAGTGCGGACGACCGCAGGGTGGCGCTCGTCACCGGGGGCAGCCGGGGCCTCGGCGCCGGGCTCGTCGAGGCGTTCCTCGGCGCCGGATACTGCGTCGAGACGTGCTCGCGGTCGCGGACCGACCTGGTCGACGCCTGGGAGCGCGAGCCGGCCACGAAGGACCGCTTCCACTTCGCCACGGCCGACGTGTCGAAGGCCGCCGACGCCGAGCGGTTCGTCAAGGACGCGCACGCCCGTTGGGGTCGGGTCGACGTGCTCGTGAACAACGCCGGGGTCGCCCGCGAAGGGGTGATCGGGCTGTTCGGCGACGAGGACCTCGACCAGGTGGTGGACCTCAATCTGAAGGGCACCGTGTACGTGACCCGGGCCGCCAGCCGGGCCATGCTCGCCCGCCGATCGGGCTCGATCGTGAACATCTCGTCGGTGGTGGGTCTGTCCGGCTACCGCGGCCTGTCGGTCTACGGCGCCACCAAGGCCGCCCTCGACGGGTTCACCCGGGCGCTCGCGCGCGAGCTCGGTTCGCGCGGCATCACCGTCAACAGCGTCGCCCCGGGCTACCTGCGCACCGAGATGAGCCACGGGCTCTCCGAGGACCAGCTCGGTCAGATCGCCCGGCGCACGCCCCTCGGGCGCCTCGGCGATCCGCAGGACGTCGCCCGCGCCGTGCTGTTCCTCACCGACCCGGCCAACACCTACATCACCGGCCAGGTCGTGGTGGTGGACGGCGGTCTGACCTGCTGAGGCTTCTCCCCGCGGCTTGATTCGGACGGTGCTCGTCCGACAGCTTCGAGTGAAGTTCGCAGGATCGGCCCACGCCTGGCGTTCCTCGCAGCGGTGGGCGGCACCGTGTGCCGCCGTGGGCTCTCACAGGATCATCCGCATGCAGCTCGACATGGCGGAAGCTTCTCCGTCCGGCGTCGCCGCAAAGTCGGCCGCGCCCGACGTGACCCCCGTTGCGCCTCCCGCCCTGCAGGTCGTCGGGGTGACGAAGCGGTTCGGGGCCGTCGAGGCGCTCGCCGGCGTCGACCTGCAGGTGGAGCGCGGCGAGGTGGTGGCCCTGCTGGGTCGCAACGGCGCCGGCAAGAGCACCCTCATGCGCGTGCTCGCCTCCACCGTGGTCCCCGACGCGGGCCGGCTGTGGGTCGAGGGGATCGAGGCCGGCAGCGATCCGGCCCGCGTGCGGGGCCGCGTCAGCCTCGTCCTCGGCGAGGACCGTTCCTTCTACTGGCGCCTGTCGGGTCGCAAGAACCTCGAGTTCTTCGCCGCCATGCACGGGCTCGACCGTCGCCGGGCCCGGGCCGCCGCCACTGTCGCGCTCGAGTCGGTCGACCTGTCGGCGGAGGCGGACAAGCGGGTGGACCGCTACTCGACCGGCATGCGCAGCCGGCTGGCGATCGCCCGGGGTCTCCTCGGATCGCCCACCGTCCTGCTCCTCGACGAACCCACCCGCAGCCTCGATCCGGCCGCCGCCGCCGAGGCCCGGGCGCTCGTCGCCGCGGCCGCCGGGCGAGGGCTCGCCGTGCTCCTCGCCACCCACGATCTCCACGAAGCGGCCGGCCTGGCGGAGCGGACGGTCGTGCTCGACCGTGGCCGGGTCGTCGCCCGCTTCGACCGGCCTGTCCCGGCCGATGCGCTGCACCAGGCCGTGACGGCGGTGCGACCGTGACCCTCGCACTCCCGGTGGAGGGTCGGGCCACGCGACGGACGACGGCGACGGTGCTCTGGGCCTTCATCCGCCGCGACGCCGCCATCGCCGTGTCGTACCGGGTGCCCTTCGTCGTCGGCGTGCTGCAGTCGCTCGGAAGCCTGGCCTTCCTGTACTTCCTGGGCCGCCTGGTCGGCGCCCGCTTCACCTCGTCGGAGACGGCCGGTCCCGGCGGGTACTTCGGCTTCGCCGTCGTCGGGTCTGCACTCCTCACGGTGTTCACCGCCACCCTGACGTCGGTGTCGCAGCGCCTGCGCACGGACCAGACGACCGGCACCCTCGAGGTGCTGTTCACCATGCCCCAGAGCCCGGTGCTTTCGGTGCTCGGCGGCTCGGCCTTCCAGGTCCTCTACGCCTTGGCCAGCGCGCTGGCGACCGTCCTCCTCGGTCTGCTCCTCGGCCTCCACCTGCACGTCACCGGTTGGAGCGCGCTCGGCGCACTGGCCGCGCTCGTCGGCGCCCTCGTGCTCTTCGCCGCCACCGGGATCGCCTTCGGCGCCTACGTCATGCTCTTCAAGGGCGGCGACACCCTCACCGCGCTGGCGGCCAGCGCCCTCACCGTGGTGGGCGGCGTGTTCTTCCCCCTTCCCCTGCTCCCGGGCTGGTTGCGGGGCGTGGCCGACGTCGTGCCCTTCACCTGGGCGGTGAGCACCCTGCGCACCGCCCTGTTGCACGGTCAGGTGCAGGGTGCGCACCTGGCGCTCCTGTGGGGCTTCGGCGTCGTGCTCCTGCCCCTCTGCATCGGCCTGTTCCGCATGGCCCTGCGCCGGGCGCGAACCAAAGGGACGCTCGGGCAGTACTGATGATCGGCGCCATGTCCCTCTGGTCCTCTCCGAAGCCGTGCCCGTCCGGGGTGGCACCGCGCCCGCCGCACGCCGGTGGGGGAGGGTGGCGCTGATGCGCCGGCGCTCCGACGTCGTATGGCGGCAGGTGGACGGCAGCATCGTGGTGCTCGACCTCCGGACGTCGCAGTACTTCTCCCTGAACCCGTCGGCGACCGTCCTGTGGCAGCTGCTCCAGGACGACACCGACGTGGACACGCTGGTGGACGCGCTCGTCGAGCGCGAGGACGTCGACCGCGAACGGGCCACGTCGGACGTGGGCGCCTTCGTCGAACAACTGCGCTCCCTGCGCCTCGTCGATGACTGAGCGCCGCGGGCCTCTTGCCCCCTTCGCCCGCCGGGTGCATGCGGCCGTCCTCGTGCCGCCGGTCCTGCTGTGGTTGGCCGTCGCCGAGATCGGGGTGCGCACGGTCCGGTTGCCCACGCTGGCGTCGATGATGGGGGTGCCGTTCAGCGCCGATCCCGTGCCGGAACCTGCGCCGTCGGACGCATCGGCGACGCTCGCCCTCACCCGGGGGGAGCGCCGGCGGCTGCGCGTCCTCGAGCGGCTCGTCTCCGTCTGGCCCTTCGCCGACGGGCCGTGCCTGCGCCAGTCGCTCGTGGCCGGGCGCATCCTGCGTCGCCGCGGGCCGGTCCTCCGCCTCGGTGTCGCCCTCGACGGCGCCGACCTGCAGGCGCACGCCTGGCTGCAGCTGGGTGCGGTCACGATCGGTTCGCCCGCCCACTTCTCGGCCCTGACGGCGGGGTGAGGCGATGGCCCTCGTCACCTGGTTGAGCGGTGTGGCCGTCGCCGCTCCCTACGGTCTCGGACCCGTCGTGGACCACCACGCCGTCGATCTCGAGATCGTCGCGGGAGCCCGGTGCCCGGTGCCGGAGGACGCCCCTCCGGGCCGCCTCCTCGCCGAGCGCGTGGTGGACGACCGCCCTCTCTACCGGGCGGCGACGGTCGACGACCAGGTCGTCTTGCGCCTGCACGGCCTGTGCGACTTCGTCGCCGAGCCCGGGGGTACGTGCTTCGAATGCCGTGCCGACCCCGACGCGCCCGACGAGGTGCTCGGACTGGTGGTGCGCGGTGCGCTGCTCGCCTTCCACCTGGCGCTGCTCGGCGAAGCGGCACTGCACGCGGCCGCCGTCGAGGTGGACGGCACGGCGATCCTCTTCGTGGGCGACTCGGGCCAGGGCAAGTCGACGCTGGCGGCGCTCGCCTGCGCCTCGGACTACCGCCTCGTGGCCGATGACCTCGTCCGCGTCGGTGCCGGCACGCCGCCGCAGTGGATCGGCGGCACGCACGAGCTCCGACTGCGGCCCGGCGCCGCCCGCATGCTCGACACCGCCGGCGTGCAGTGGCCGACGCGTCTGTCGGTCGACGAGCGCACCACCGTCCGGCCACCGTCCACGTCGTGCGCGCGGGGGCCGGTCGGCGCCGTGGTCGTTCCGCGGCTCGTCCCCGGCGACGGCGATGTGGAGGTGCGGCGTCTCGAACCCCTCGAGGCGACCCTGCTGCTGTCGGCTTTCCCGCGGCTCGCGGGCGTGCGTCTCGAGTCGGCGGCCGAAGCACAGCTCAACGCCGTGTCGAGCCTGGCGGAGTCGGTACCCGTCGTCCTCGCCACCGTCCCGCTGTCGCGGGCCACGGTGAAGGACGTGGCCGCACTGCTCGAACAGGTGCTCACCACGCCCCCAGCCGCGCCGTGACGGCGCCCCGGGTGAAAGAGGCGGCCGGATCCGACGACGGCGCCGTGGCCGACCTGCTGTGGGCCGTGGCCCGTCCCGAGCCCGACCCGGAGGAGGTGCGGCGCGCCGCGGCCGGCGTCGCCGACGTCGGCCGGCTGCTCGCCCTCGCCGAACAGCACGGACTGGGTCCACTGCTCCATCGCGCCCTCGAGCACGCCGGGTGCAGCACGGTGCTCGGTGACCAGGCGCCGTTCTTGTCCCAGCTGGCGGAGGTCCGCCGCTTCGAGGGCCTGCTGCTCGTGCCGCGCGCCCTTGCCGCCGCCGTGACGCCCCTGGCCGACGCCGGACTCGAGCCGGTCGTCCTGAAGGGCCCGTCGCTCGCGGCGCGGTACCCCGAGCCGGGACTGCGCACCATGGAGGACATCGACCTCCTGTTGCCCGAGCCCCAGCACCGGGCGGCCGTCGCCGCGCTCGGTCGCGCCGGCTGGCAGGTGGTGCGCGGACGGGGCGTCGACCGCTACGACACG